>NZ_CBFHWH010000006.1:1790-57031 GCF_965659035.1 Aequoribacter sp.
ATACCTATTGTCTTGGTGGTGCCGTCAGATAAAGTGACTGTAAAGGCTCCCTTGCCAACGATGGGCTGTTCAAACTGACTTATTTGGTACCCTTTGGGTAAGTCAGGGTAGAAGTAGTTTTTGCGATCAAAGACCGACCGTTGCCCAATGTCGGCGCCGATACCCAATCCGAAAAGTACGGCGTAACGCACCGCTTGCTCATTGAGCACTGGGAGCATGCCGGGCATGGCTAAATCAACCGCGCTGGCTTGAGTGTTGGGTTCGGCCCCAAAGCGGGTCGAGCTTCCGGAAAATATTTTGGATTGGGTGGCAAGCTGCAGGTGCACCTCCAGCCCGATAACGACTTCCCAACTCATGACTCACCTCCTGCAATTAAACCGGGGCGACGAGTATGCCAGTCGGTGTTTTGTTGGTACTGATGCGCCGTTCGCAGTAGGGTTGACTCATCAAAATGATTACCAATTAACTGCAGTCCAACAGGACGATGATCGTAAAATCCCGCGGGCATTGATAAGCCAGGTAGGCCTGCAAGATTAACCGCCAAGGTGTAGATGTCTTCCAAATACATGGCCACGGGATCTTGGGTTTTGCTATTTAAGCCAAATGCTGGGCCGGGGGTTGTGGGGCTAGCAATGATATCGACTTGGGTAAAAGCCCTAGCAAAATCCTCAGCGATGAGGCGTCGCGCGCGTTGTGCTTGTCCGTAATAGGCGTCGTAGTAACCGCTGGACAGTGAGTAGGTGCCGACTAAAATACGGCGTTGAACTTCTTTACCAAAGCCTTCACTGCGACTGCGCACATATAGGTCTTGAAGGTCCCTTGGGTTGTCGCAACGATAGCCATAGCGAACGCCGTCGTAGCGAGAGAGGTTGGTCGACGCCTCCGCCGGCGCGAGGATGTAGTAAGCGGGAATCGCAAGGCTTGTCTGCTGCAGGTCGATGTCAATGAGCTGAGCCCCAAGCTTTTCAAGCTCACGTAAAGATTGTTGCAAGATTCCCGCCATTTTGGCGTCGAGTTGCTCATTAAAATATTGGCGTGGAATGCCGATGCGCAAACCTGCGATCGACGTGCTTAATTGTTCAGAGTAATGCGCGGTCGGGTGTTCACTTGAGGTGGAATCTTTAAGGTCAAAGCCCGCCATGGCCTCGAGTAAAATCGCGCAATCGTCGGCGCTTTTAGCCATCACGCCACCTTGATCTAGCGATGAGGCATAAGCCACCATACCTAAGCGCGACACCCGCCCATAGGTAGGTTTTAAGCCAGTGATACCGCAAAACGCTGCGGGCTGTCGAATCGACCCCCCAGTATCAGTGCCCGTGGCTGCCACACATAATTCAGCGGCGACCGCCGCTGCGGAGCCGCCCGACGACCCCCCGGGTACACAGTTTAGATCCCAGGGGTTTTTGGCCGCGCCAAAAAAGCTGTTCTCGTTAGACGAGCCCATGGCAAATTCGTCGAGATTGGTTTTGCCCAAGGTCACTGCGCCTGCGGTGTCGATTCGTTCGACTACTGTCGCGTCGTAGGGCGGAACAAAATTGGCCAGCATTCTCGATGCACAGGTGGTGGCTAAATTGCGGGTACAAAATAAATCTTTGTGGGCGATGGGAATACCGCACAGTAGGGAAGCGTCGCCCTTGCGCAAACGCTCATCGGCAGCTTGCGCCTGCGCCAGTGCGCGCTCAGATGCAACTGTAATGTAGCTATTCAATTGGTCATCAAGTTGTTCAATGCGCTGCAGGTAGTCTTGGGTGAGCTCCACAGCAGAACGTTTACCTTGGCGTAACTCAGTCGCGAGGGATCGGATGCTGGCAGTCATTATTCAATCACCGGAGGTACGACGTAGAGGCCTTCTTCAGCAGCGGGTGCAATCGCTTGGAAGGCTTCACGTTGGTTGGTTTCTGTCACTGCATCCACTCGCAGACGTTGGATTTCGTCGCGGGGGTGCGCCATGGGCGCTACGCCTTGTAAATCTAGTGCCTGTAATTGGTCGACCAGGCCTAAAATCTGGTTGATTGCGTGGGTCACCGGCTCGGCTTGCTCGGCCTCAAGTTGCAAACGAGCGAGTGTTGCCACCTCGCTGAGTTGACTGGTTGTGACGGACATATGGACTCTCTCTTTTCGCAGGCGGGCGAGTTTATCACAACGCTGTCCTTGCCCAAAATCGCGGGCATTGATAGAGTTGTCGAAAGAGAGGATAATTGAGCTTCCAAGCCGAAATGAGCGCAATTTGTGGTGTTTTTGAGCCGCGATACTCGATCCAAATTCGTCGCCTCGCCGGCCATTTCAACCCAACACTAGGGAAACGAAAACAACATGTTCAAACGACTGCGCGGTATGTTCTCTAACGATCTATCGATCGACTTGGGTACTGCAAATACCCTCATATACGTAAAAGACCAGGGAATCGTGTTGAACGAGCCATCGGTAGTGGCTATTCGTATTCACAATGGCCAGAAGTCGATCGAAGCGGTAGGTACCGAGGCCAAGCGTATGCTAGGCAGGACGCCGGGCAACATCACGGCCATACGTCCATTAAAAGATGGTGTCATCGCAGATTTTCAGGTCACCGAAAAGATGTTGCAGCACTTTATTGCGAAAGTTCACGAAACACGCTTTATTCGCCCGAGCCCCCGAGTACTTGTCTGCGTACCCTGTATGTCAACGCAAGTCGAGCGTCGTGCGATTCGTGAAAGTGCCCTGAGTGCAGGCGCTCGTGATGTTCGTCTAATTGAAGAACCGATGGCGGCCGCGCTTGGGGCGGGCTTGAATGTCGAGGAGGCCACAGGCTGTATGGTGGTCGATATCGGTGGCGGCACCACCGAAATCGCGATTATTTCGCTCAACGGCGTGGTTTACAGCGATTCTGTGCGCGTGGGCGGCGATCGCTTTGACGAAGCGATCATTGCTCATGTTCGACGTCGCTATGGCAGCTTGATTGGCGAGGCGACCGCAGAGCGGATTAAGCAAGAAATTGGTTGTGCCTTCCCAGGCGGCGAGATGCGTGAGATCGACGTGCGAGGCCGTAACTTGGCAGAGGGCGTGCCTCGAAGCTTTACCCTGACGAGTGACGAGATCCTAGAAGCTCTGTCGGACCCACTGCAGCTTATTATTCAAGGCGTTAAGTCGGCGCTTGAACAGTCGCCTCCAGAACTCGCGGGCGATATCGCGGAATCGGGCGTGGTATTGACCGGGGGTGGCGCTTTGTTGCGTGATTTGGATAAGCTGATTTCCTCCGAAACTGGCCTGCCCGTGGTGATCTCGGATGATCCCTTGACGTGTGTGGCGCGCGGTGGCGGTATTGCGATGGAACGTATGGATCGGCACACCTTGGAGTTGTTGTCTAGCGAGTAAAGCTGCGTGCACTGACCACGCAGGTTAAGGGAGAGACGCATCAAACCGCTATTCATCAAAAAGTCACGACTGGGATTACGCGCGGGTCTTCTAACGGCCCTGCTCCTTGTGGTTTGGGTGGCAGATCGTCAAACGGACGTACTTGATCCTGTCCGCCGCGCTGGGCTTGATGCTACGGACTTCATTTTCGACGTGGCAGCCGTTCCAGGCAATATATGGCAGGCGTTGTCAGAGGCCAGTCGTTCTGAAGATGCCCTGTATAATCGCGTTGATCAACTCGAGCGCGAAAATCTAGTGCTGCAGGCCAAGCTGCAGCAAATGGTGGCGTTGCGTGCAGAGAACTCACGCTTACGAGCTCTCATGAATGCAGGGCCGCGCGAGCGTAATGATGTCTTGGCGACAGAAATTATTGGCGTGTCACCCAACCCAAACCGACAAATCATAGCGATCGATCACGGCAGTAATGATCGGGTTTATCCGGGGCAGCCACTCATTGACTCTGATGGCCTGCTGGGCCAAGTTCTTGAAGTCGCCAGTGATACCGCCCAGGTTATGTTGATCAGTGACGCGAGTCATTCGGTACCTGTCCAAATCATTCGCAATTCGGTGCGCGCGATTGCTGAGGGCACCGGTGACCTCCATCGTTTACGCATCGAGTATTTATCGACGACTACCGATATAGAAATAGGCGACCAGCTTGTCACCTCGGGTTTGGGTGGGCGTTTCCCCATGGGTTACCCAGTGGCCAAAGTCGTCGCGGTAGAGCGTACCGATGGCGATCGATTTGCGACCGTTTGGGCAGAGCCTTTGGCTCAGCTCAGTCGAACCCGGCACGGGTTGTTGTTGTTTCCAGAAGGTACTTTGGCCTCTGACATTAATCTCGGTTCAAGAGCTCTCGCACCGTGATACGTGATTCACTGGTGGTACTTTTCACCTTGGTGATTGCGATGTTACTCAGTATTTGGACGACCGAGGTGTCGGGCCTGCCCCTGCTGATTGATTGGGTGGCCTTGGTGCTGTTTTACTGGGTCGTCGCACTGCCTGCCAGGGTTGGATTGACTTATGCTTTGTTAACGGGATTTGCCGTTGACGTACTGAGTGCAAGCCCCTTGGGTCATTACGCTTTGATTATGACTTTGGTGTGTCTGTTTGGGCAGCTGATCTGCTTGCGTTTTCGTAAAATGGACGTTTTGTCTCAGATAGCTTTGGTGTTCATGCTTGCCGGTGTCGCGCGCTTTATTGACGTCTGGCTGGCGTCGTTCGAGACTCAAGCTGTTGCAGTGACTCCCCCTCTGTTAACGGCCTTGTGTAGCGCCCTAGTCTGGCCCGTGGTGATGCAAATTTTGCGTTATTTCAGGCGCTATCATGGCCTAACAGAATGGTGATTTTAGCGTCTCAGTCGCCGCGTCGTCGTGAGCTGCTGGCGCGCATTGTGATGGACTTTCAGGTTCGTCCTGCGGACGTTGACGAATCGCCGCTCGCGCACGAATCTCCTGAGCAATACGTTCAGCGCTTAGCTCACGAAAAGGCAACAAAGGTACAGGAGTTGTACGCTGGCAGTTGCATTATCGCCGCTGATACTACCGTTGTGCTTGATGACCTCATGTTGCAAAAGCCCGAGTCAGAGCAGGAGGCTTTTGCGATGCTTTCGAGTTTGAGGGGGCGAGAACACCGGGTATTAACCGGGTTGGCCGTCTATACTTCAATGCGCCGGGCCCTTAAGGTCGTGAGTACGCGCGTACGCTTTGCCAATGTGAGCGACGATTTGTTAAAGGCATACATCGCCACGGGTGAACCGAGTGATAAAGCCGGCGCTTATGCCTTGCAGGGTGTCGGCGATGTACTGGTGGAATCGATCGAGGGATCAGTGAGCAACGTCATCGGTCTACCCCTGCAGATCTTAAGCGAACTTTTGGTGGCCTCGGGAGTGAATTTGTCATTATCCCGGAGTGTTGATTAGGGTGTAGAATTCAGCCCATGTCTTCCAATACACCGCATTTTTATGATCGCTTGAGCAGTTTGCTGTGGCGGATTATTGTTTTCAGCATTGTGCTGCTAGCGGTGTATGTCAGTTTTGGCCGTTTGTTATCTAACCATGTTGATCGGTATCGCGAACCCATCATTGATCGTATCAACCACGCTATCCCTGGCCGACTCGAAGCTGAGCGAATTGCGCTGCGATGGGAGTCGTTTGCTCCGACGCTTATATTAAATGAGGTGATTCTTTACGGTGACTCTGGCGCCATCGCTGGGACTCGTGTTGAATTTGAAGCAGCAGAACTCAGCGTCGATATTTTAGCGTCTCTGCGGCTTTGGATGCCGAGTGTGTCGAGTTTGGCGATCAAGGGACTGCAGGTGGAATACCAAGTCGATCTTAACGACGAGGCGGCGAGCAGTGCGCCACGGTCCACACAGTCCTTACAGTTTTTGACCCGGGTTCTGGAAGTGCTGATGGATAAGATTCGGCGCCTTGATATTAGTGCCGCGCGTTTGGGGGTCAACCGTGAGGATAAAGTCTATGAGGCTCTCTTGGACTTCGATTACTGGAGAGATGGCAGTGAGCGTCAGCTAAAGGTAACTATCGGCGACAGTACCGGAACCGATTTTCAGTTACTCGCCCAAGGCCTTGGTAACCCACTACGACCAGAGGAATTTAACGGTAGTGGCTTCGCCTCGCTGGTGATGACCCAGGAGCCCCTGGAAATTTTGTCGGGCAGTGCGCCCATAGCGGCACAGCAAAGCGCTGGGTTTGCTCTTACGGCGTATTTGCAGGCACAAGTGAACGATTGGCGCTTGGGTGGGAATTGGTCCTTTTCTGGGCTCAATTTGCGCAACCAAAGCGCTGATGCTCAGCTCTCAGGTGAGCTCAGGGTCGATACCGATTTTAAGCATGCGGCTGCACGGCTGTTTAATCTGAAGCTAGAGACTCAGTCTGAGCCTTTAGTTTTGCCGGACATGAGAGCCTACTGGCGAGATGGTGCCCTACTGTTAAACAGCGAGACTCTGGATGTTCAGCAGCTGAGTCGTCTGTTTCGAGAGGCGGCTAAAGACAGCATTCTCGCTAAGACCTTGGAAGAGCTCGAGCCTCAAGGACGCGTCCTACAACCTCGAATGCTGTGGCACCAGGGTCAAAACAAGCTGCGCGCGCATCTCAAATTAGACGGTGTGAGTATTGAAGCCTCCGATAAACGAGCGGGAGGTGCCGGTATTACCGGTGACATGTGGTTACGAGATAATAAAGCAATGTTTCAACTCAACACCCCTGTGCTCGAGTTAGCGTTGCCTACCGTTTACGCCAAGCCCCTAGAAATAGCGAATGCGACCGCTGAGTTATACGCCTCTTGGGATGCTGAGGTTTTACACCTTCGGGCGGACAACATTCATGGCTTGGCAGCGGTGGGCGATACGCACGGTAAGCTGGCGCTGAAACTGCCGTTTCAACAGGGGATTGTTGCACCCGAAATGGAGCTTTATTTGGGCGTAAGTGAGGGTAATGCTGCCGCTCGCAACACTGTTATTCCCGCTACCATTCCAGAGAATTTGCAACGCTGGCTGGATACCGCGATTGGAGACGCGACCGCCAGTGATCTTGGGTTTTTCTATCGCGGCTCGCTCCTGAAAGAAGAACGAGATGCTCGTAGCATCGGCTTGATAGGTCGTATCCAAGCCACGGAATTAACGTTTTTACCCGAGTGGCCTGCACTGACTATCGACTCGGCTGTGCTGATTATGGATGATGAGCAAACGGGCGTTTGGTTAGAGCAAGGTGGCTTGCCCGGTGTCAGGGCGAGCTCGGTAGGTGCAGAAGTGTGGCTTGATCTCGAGCGGCAACCACACTTGAGTATCGATGGCTCGATCCGGGGACAACTCGGTGCTGCTCTAGCCGATCTGCGAGAGTCACCGCTGGCGATTTATGTCCCGCAGGCGAGTGGTAGTTGGGACGTTCAGGGCGAGATAGCGGGCCGGTTAACCATCGATACTCCTTTGGTAGGTGTGGTTCGTCCGGAGGTGAGTCTTAGTTTGAACTTAAACGATGTTGGCCTGACCCCGGCGCCTGGTCTGACGCTTCGCAATATACACGGTGAGCTGGCTTACAGCACCGAAGACGGATTTTCTGCCGAAACCTTAACGGGTAATGTTTGGGGGCAGTCTTTACAAGCTCGTGTTGCGACGCAGGTAGGTGAGGTCCAAACAACACATATTGAGTTCTCCAGCGCGCTGCACGGCCCCTCGCTGGAAACGTTTATGAATCTTGGTATTCAAGGTCACTTACTCGGCGAGAGCACGGTTGATGGCATTTTGGTGTTGGCCCCTGAGCAAGCCGCGTTACAGTTGACGAGTGATTTAAAGGGGCTGCAGATAGATCTACCCGAGCCTTTGGCAAAGCCAGCCGCTGCAAGCCTGGCGATGCGGTTCGATCTGGATCTTCGCGACCCAGCATTGCACGGTGCTCTACTGCTAGGACAAGCGATGACCCTTGATGCTCAGTTTGCGCCTGATCAAACTGGGTTTGCTGTCGGTCTTGGTCGATCGCCGCTCCCGCTGGAGGCCGGTTTATCAAGTCTTACCGGCGCCTTACCGCGGCTTGATCTCGACGCTTGGCGGGCCGTTTTACCCGAGTCTGACGAGGCATCGCAGGCGCATTACCTAGTCCAAGATCTGCGGGTAGAGCGCTTGCGCTTTATGCAGCGTGAACTCGATTCCGTGGTATTAATGGCGGAGCGACAAGCCTCGGACTGGTTTGTTGGCTGGCAAACCCAGTGGTTGAGCGGAGAGTTGAGTAGCAAGACGCAAGAGGATCATTGGCGCCTACACCTAATCGATGTGGATTTGCAGGCGCTCGCTGACCTCTGGGTGGATCAGGCAGAGTCTAGCCAAGGCTGGTCTGACTTGCCCGAGCTTCACGTCAGTCTTGATCAAGTCCGTGAAGGTGAGCAGGTTTTAGGGCACGGTGAACTGCGCTTGTCTCAGAGTGACGAGGACTACACGCTAATGGTGATGAACGGCGAGTGGCGTAAACTCCGGGCCGATCCTGAACAGCCGATTACCTTGATATGGCCCAAGCAAGGCGTGATGACTTCGCGCGTCTCGGGTGGTGTCCTGGTTGATAATTTAGGTGAGGTGTTTGAGGCGTTTGGTTATGAAAGTGTGCTAAAGACCCAGTCAGGCCGCGCTGATTTCGATTTGGAGTGGCCAGGTGGTCCAGAGCAGTTCGGTTTTGCTGGTACCGACGGGCGGCTCAAAATTCGTCTGAAAGACGGCAAATTCTTGAAAGCGTCAGCGGGTGCTCAGGGCGCTTTGAAGGTGATCACGATATTGAATTTTGCTGATATTGTGAGTCGTTTGAGTTTGACTCAGCTGTTTGAGTCGGGGGTGCCGTTTGATCAGCTTGCGATCGATGCCAGTGCCGACCTGGGTTTGATTAATATCGATAAGATGAACATGGAGGGTAGCGCGAGTCGTTTTCAGTTTTCTGGGCAGGCTAACTTACTGGATGAAAGTTTGGATGGTCGTTTGATTGCGACCTTGCCCGTGGCCAGCAATCTGCCGTGGTTGGCGGCACTGACTGGAGGGCTTCCCGCTGCCGCCGGTGTGTATGTCATTAGCAAAATTTTTGAGAAGCAGGTCGATAAATTTTCGAGCGCTGTTTATTCGGTGAAGGGTACGTGGCAAGAACCTGAACTCGCCTTCGATAAGTTATTCGATACTAAGCTACCTAAGCCAAAAGCGGGCGCTGAGCAAGGTGGCTCGGAAGAGCCCGCTCAGATTCAAACGGATCAAGATGTTTTAGATGAGCCCGATGTCTTGGGAGGGCCCAGCGCAGCAGGGGATCAGCCGAGCGCTGACCAGACTGAACCGTCGGTATCAGAGCAGGGCGTGTCGCCGAATTAAGGTGTCCCGCAAGGACTCTTACGTGGACGCTGCAGGGAGTTCTACGCGTCAAGTGCTGAGAAAATAGCTTTATACAATTTTCGATAGGAAGCCGGTGGCGCCCCTTTACTTCGCTCTTTTTGTGCCTGTTGCCACAAGCCGCGCAGCTGACTGCGCTCGGCTTGTTGGAATTCGCCGACAAATGCGTTAATCGCATTCATGCCATCAGCCATGATTTGGTCTCGCCAACGCTCAGCCGTGTGATGCTTGTGAGCAGCTTCTTTATCCGTTTCGTGCTCACGATTTAGCGCTGCCACAATTGCGGTGGTATCGAGGCTTCTTAAGCGCTTGCCCAAGAATTGAATTTGTCGTTTGCGACCGCTATTCGCGGTAATTCGCCGCGCGAGTTCGATACCCTCTTGCAAGGTTTCGTCGTCGATGGGAATTTGATCAAGACGTTTTTGTGGCAGTTCAACCAGCACTCTTGCTAGGTCCGTAAGCTCGGCCAGTTGGCGTTTGACGGCGCTTTTACTGGGGGGCAGGTCATCCCAGTCATCCCACTCTTCATCTTGCATAAAATAGTGTCGCTAATCCTAGAAATGACAAAAAACCCACAACGTCAGTAACGGTCGTCAGAATAACGCCGCCGGCGAGCGCAGGATCGATACCAATGCGGTTTAAAAATAAAGGCAGTGTTGCCCCCGTCAGCGCGGCCGTGATTAGATTAATGATCAATGCGATGGCGATGACCAAGGATAAAGTCCAGTCGTTGAACCACAAAGAGGCTGCAACTCCAACGACTGCGGCCCAGAGAAAACCATTAATCACGCCGACAGCTAATTCTCGATTGATCAGCCAGCCTTGGTTGCTGCGAGAAATCTGCCCCACCGCGATACCACGAACCAAAACCGTTAGGGTTTGAGTGCCGGCGATGCCACCCATGGAGGCGACGATGGGCATAAGCACCGCGAGAGCGACGACCTTTTCGATGGTTTCTTGGAATAAATTAATCACACTCGCGGCGACAAAGGCCGTTAATAAATTAATGCCTAGCCACAAAGCTCGTCGCGGAGTGGTGCGAAGAATCGGTGCGAAGGTGTCTTGTTCTTCGTCTAGACCCGCCATCGACATAAACGAATGGTCGGCGTCTTCACGGATGACGTCGACGACGTCGTCGATTGTGATGCGGCCCAAAAGTTTGCGGTTTTCATCGACCACCGGCGCCGATACCCAGTCGTTGCGCTCGAATAAGCGAGCCACTTCAGTATCGGGCATGTTGGCGGGGATAGGATCGATGTCGGTAATCATCATTTCGCGAACCGATGCCGACGGATCAGACACCAATAGGGTGCGCAAAGGCAGCAAACCGATGTATTGATCTTGGCTATTCACCACGATCAGACTGTCGGTCATAGACGGGATTTCGGAATGGCGCCGCAGGTAACGCAGGACCACATCCATTGTGACGCGCGCACGAATAGTAATAGCATCGGTGGTCATCAAACCACCGGCAGTATCCTCTGAATAGGTCAAGACCCGCTCGATACGCGCTCGATCTTGCTGGTCCATTGACGCCAACACTTCTTGGGTGACGGCGCCGGGTAATTGCTGCAGAATATCGGCGATGTCATCGTCCGCCATTCCCTCGGTCATCACCGCAACCTCGGCGGCATCCATCTCGGCGAGGAATAAACTCTGCAGTTCCTCGCTGAGTTCGCCGATGACCTCCCCTTCAATCTCGGTGTCGACGAGTTGCCACAGGATGTGTCGAAGTTTCGGTGTCGACGATTCGATCAGGTGGGCAACATCTGCGGGCGGCATGTCATTGAGCATGCTACTCACGTCGGCAATGCGCGCACTGTCGCGCGAGTTCAGTAACGACTCGAGCTTATCGTGGGCAATGGAGGTGAGTTTTGAGCTCATGTTTGGCGTTCCTATCTACTGCGGACTAGGATACCAGATTTAGCAAAACCTCACTGAGGAAATTGTAGCGCGAGTAGAGGGAATTACTCGCCTTCATCAAAGCGGTTGTTAATGAGTGTTTTGAGGGCTTCCCACGCTTCTGCTTCATCTTTCCCTTCGATGCGGACATGCAAAACGGTGCCTTTAGCCGCGGCGAGCATCATAACGGCCATGATGCTTTTGCCATCCACCAAGCTCTTGGGGTCTTTACCCACTCGACAGGTCGAACCGAAATGTCCCGTGCACGCAATGAACTTCGCTGCCGCTCGTGCGTGTAAGCCCAATTTATTAATGATTTCAATTTGTGCTTCGATCATCGCTAGGCCCTATTCCTCGCGCGATAGTAATTCGCGGTGACGTACGTGAATATTCGACAGGCTGGCGCTGAAGTGTTGGAAGAGTTGCTGCGCCATGTACACCGAACGGTGTTGGCCACCGGTGCATCCGATAGCCACCGTGACATAGCTCCGATTGCTCTCACTATAAGACGGTAGCCAGCGCTCGACGAAGGAACAGATGTCATCGAATAGATATTGTGTTGGTTCCTGCTGGCTTAAAAAATCGACAACACCTTGGTCGGTACCGTTAAGAAGACGTAGTTCTTTAATCCAGTGCGGATTGGGTAGCATTCGGACATCAAAGACCAAATCGGCGTCCGAGGGGATACCTTTTTTAAAACCAAACGATTGGAACAGTATGGATAACTCGCCTTTTTTTGCCCCTAAAAGTCGTTGACGAATGGTGTCACGCAATTCGTAAATGGTCATTTCGCTGGTGTCCACCACAATAGACGCAGCCTCGAGCACAGGTTCTAGCAGTTCACGCTCTTGAGCAATGGCGTCTGATAAGGTGGTGCGCTGATTGGTGAGCGGATGGCGGCGTCGAGTCTCGCTGTAGCGGGTAATCAGTATGGGGTCGAGGGCATCTAAATATAAAACACTACCCTGCGTGCGCTCGGGGATGGCGGCTAAAATATTGCTAAGGTCCCCCACTTTCGTCCAGGCGTTACGCGAGTCAATGCATACCGCGACACCTTTGAAGTGAGCGAAGTGATCGCCTTCGATTTCCTGTAGAAGCTGCTCTAACAGCCCCAAAGGTAAGTTATCAATGCAGTAAAACCCCTCGTCTTCGAGCAGATGTAGTGCGGTACTTTTGCCCGAGCCTGAGCGACCGCTAATAATCACTAAAGGGCAGTTGTTCACGTGTTTGCTTCCCACGTTTCAAGAGTTTTGAGTAGTGCTTCGACCGTGCGAGCCGCTCTAATATCACGGCAGAAATTGGGGTTTTGGAACAGCCCAGCCAGGGTTGCCAGTGTAGTCAAGTGCTCTTGTTCCTCGTTCTCGGGGACTAACAAGGCGAAGACTAAGTCGACATTTTGATCATCGGGTGCATCGAACTCGATGCCTTGGCTTAGGGTGAAGAATACACCAATGATCTCAGGTGCACCCTCTAGGCGCGCATGAGGAATAGCGATGCCCTGTCCTAATCCGGTACTACCGAGTTTTTCCCGGGCGAGTAGGCGATTGAATGTTGATCGCGCGGTAATCTCGGGGTAATCGTGCTGAATTCGCTCAGCGATTTCTTCAAACAAGCGTTTTTTGCTGGACACCTCAAGTTGGGTGTCCAGTCGATGAGTGGATAATAAACGGGTGAGTATGCCAGACATTGGCTGATCAGTGCCCCCTGGCTTTCTGCTTGTGCTTAATGACTTGCCGATCGAGCTTGTCGGCCAATAAGTCGATAGCAGCATACATATCTTCCGCCTCTGAGGCGGCGAACAAATCAGCACCCGCTACGTGAATCGAGGCTTCGGCTTTTTGTGCCGCTTTTTCGACGATCAGGGTGACGTCGGCCTTGGTGATGTGATCACTGTGGCGCTCTAGGCGCTCAAACTTATTGGCGACATAGTTGCGCAGCGCATCGGTAACGTCAACGTGATGTCCGCTTACAGTCAATTGCATAAACTACTCCTTATTCAAATAGCAAGAGGACCGAGCCCTCAATTTCATACTACCTCAAACAAGGCGTTTGCGCTCGTTTGACGGTGGGATGTGCAAAATATCTCTGTATTTGGCGACGGTTCTTCGAGCAACAGTAATACCTTCTGATTCTAACAGCGTAACGATTTTTGAGTCGCTCAGGGGCTTTTTGGGACTTTCCTCGGAGACCAGGCGCTTTATGATCGCTTGGATCGCGGTCGAGGAATGCTCGCTGCCATCGTCATTGCGTACGTGGCTCGAGAAAAAATACTTTAGCTCAAACACGCCGCGCGGTGTGTGCATGTACTTGTTGGTGGTTGCGCGTGAGATTGTCGATTCATGCATTTCCACCTGCTCTGCGATTTCGCTCAAGATGAGCGGGCGCATTGCAATTTCGCCTTCCTCTAGAAAGCCTCGTTGGTGTTCGACAATTTTCGTTGCCACTTTCATCAGGGTTTCATTGCGACTGAGCAGGCTCTTCAAAAACCAACGGGCTTCTTGCAAATTGTCGCGCAGGTAGTTGTTTTGGTCACTGTTGTCTGCGCGCTGAATCATGCTGGCATACGTGTCATTAATTCGCAGCTTTGGTGCAATATCGGGATTGAGCTCAACCACCCATCGGTCCTGCTTTTTGCTCACGAATACGTCGGGTATTGCGTACTCAGTCGATGCCGAATGATAGGTGTGGCCAGGATTGGGGTCGAGCGTTTGTATCAGACCGATCGCGGCTTTTAAGTCATCTTCTGTCAGGCGAGCTCGGCGCATGATTTGCTTGAAATCACCGGCGCCGAACTGGGCCATGTAACGGGTCAGGAGTAGATTCGCGGTATCACGATTCGGGGTGTCAGCCGGCAGTTGTCGAAGCTGCAGTTGCAGGCATTCCTGCAGGTCTTTCGCAAAAACCCCGGTGGGCTCAAACTGCTGTAAACCGTGCAATACGGCAACGACTTCATCGAAGTCGATATCACCTTCTTCGGCAACGACCTCGTAAATTTCTTCCAGGTCGGCCGTCAAGCGTCCGTTATCGTCCGTGTAGTCGATAATTGTGACCGCAATCATGCGATCAATGTCTGACAAGTGCGTTAAGTTTAATTGCCACAAAAGGTGTTCTTGCAGGGTCGTCTCAGCCGCACCTTGTTGGGCGTAATCGAACTCCAGATCGTCGTCATTGGTCGCTGGTGGTGGGCTCGATGAAGAGGGCAGTAGATCATCCCATTGAGTGTCTACCGGGAGTTCATCGGGAATGGATTGATCCCAATCTTCCTTACCGCTGGGCGTTTCTGCAGCCGCATCTTCAAGGTTGTCCATTGGGCCTTCACGGCTTCGAGCATCAAGTATCTGTGCATCGTCCGCGAACTCTTCTTCGAGTTCTAGCAGGGGATTGGACTCTATTGCTTGTTGAATTTCGAGCTGTAAATCGAGGGTAGAGAGCTGTAATAACTTGATGGCCTGCTGCAGCTGCGGGGTCATGGTTAACTGTTGACCGAGTTTTAGCTGTAACGACTGCTTCATGCCAAAAATCCACTGAGGTAGAAGACGAGTGTAGCCTTATGCGCACCTTAACGACAAGTGTTGGCGCGGTTTTTGCTGTGATTTATTGCTGGCTATAAAGTGAAGTGCTCACCGAGATAGATATCGCGAACGCGTTGGTTGGATAAGATGGCGTCGGCACCACCTTCGGCGATGATGTGACCTTCGCCAACGATGTACGCTGAACTGCAAAGATCTAGCGTTTCGCGCACGTTATGATCCGTGATGAGCACACCAATATTACGTTCGGCTACGCTGCGCACGATATCTTTAATGTCGTTGACTGAAATAGGGTCGACACCTGCAAAAGGCTCGTCAAGCAGAATGAATTTTGGCTCCAGCGCTAAGGCCCTAGCGATTTCGACGCGCCGGCGTTCGCCGCCCGACAGCGCTTGCCCTAGGGTATCTTGCACTGCGTGTAAACGGAATTCATCGATCAACTGGTCGCACAAGAATGCTTTGGCTTTCTGGCCCAATTCTTTGCGTGTTTCCAGTATTGCCAAAATATTGTCTCGCACGCTCAAGCGTCTGAATACCGATGCTTCTTGGGGTAAGTAGCCGAGGCCCACCTGCGCGCGCTGGTGTAGCGCGAGTTTGGTAAGGTCGTGATCATCGATGCTGATAGAGCCCGCATCGGCAGGTACAATGCCGACAATCATGTAAAAGCAGGTTGTCTTTCCGGCCCCGTTAGGACCCAAAAGGCCTACGATTTCGCCGCTGTTCACCTGCAGAGAAACATCCTTGACGACGCTTCGTCCTTTATACGCTTTGGCCAGATGTTGCGCTCTTAATAGGGCCATTAGGGTGTGCTACCTGAGGGTGGAATGACAACTTCAACGCGGCTCTTGGGTTGGTTGGCATCTTGACCCGCTTGGACGCGCTTTTCGTCTATAAAATATTCGATAAGAGGCCCGCTAATGACGGATTCGCCGCGCTGAATGCGAGCATCTTGTTCGAGAATGACCTTGCGCGCGTCCTGCTCGTAGCGAATTGTCTGAGCCTTCGCGTCAATAGCAGGCTCTGCGCCTGCCATAGGCTGCACAAACGTCGCCGGTGAGCCTGTCGCGATGATTTTGATTTCTTCCGGGTTTGCTTGATCAATTTCGAGGGAGCTGGCAGTGATCGTAATGGTGCCCTGCACGAGAACGACGTTGCCCAAATAGCGTGTAATGCCCTCGAGCTCAGATCGTGTCGCTTCGTCGGCGCTGATACGAATGGGATCCTGTGCTGATTGCGCTAAACCCCATGGGCTGAGCACGATGAGCAGGAGACCCAGGAAGTTACGGTTCGAGCGGAGCATAAACAGAAGTCACCTTGTGCATAAAGTGGAAGGACTGTTGTTTTAGGTCAGCAGTCAGGCCCTCTGATTGGGTTGTGGCGCCATGGTGAGCCAGTGTAACAAGTGCGTCGGTGGACGCAATGTCTTTTACCAAGTCGAGTCGGAGTCGATCGGTGGTCAGTTGAATGTCGTTCGAGTCGTGATTGAGAACAACCTGGCCCTGCAATTCAACGGTTTGATTATCTTCGTAAACGGTGCCTTGCATGGCACTCGCTGACCAGCTCTCACTGATCGTTAATGTTCTGGATATGCTGGCTTTGGTGAGTTCTCCTCGCGCGACCCCCGTGAAGTAGCGAATTTCTTCTGCTCCGACACTGTCTTTGGCCTGTCCGTTCGTGTCAAAGCGCACGGTCTCGCTGTTTTTGAGATAGGTTTGCAGCACATCGCGCGGGCGTTCTGACGGGGCATCACGCATGTCAATGTCGTCGTAGAATTGCCAAGCTATTGCGGCGGCGACGCAGAGAGCAATGGTTTGTATGCGCTTGCTAGCCACTAGGCTTGTTGCTCTACAAGTTGGTCCCACAAGCCGACAGATTTAAGCCAAGTCTCGGCTAAATCACGCACTGCGCCAGCGCCGCCAGCTTTGGTGCTACACCAATCAGCGACGGCCTTTACATCTTCGGATCCGTCGGCCACGGTTGCGCCGAGACCTGCGGCGATAATCGCTTTGCGGTCGGGTAAGTCATCCCCCATGTAAGCAACGTGCTCTGTGCTTAATTCAAGTTGTGCGCAGAGTTCATGCAGTGCAGAGAGTTTATCTTCCCGGCCTTGAATAATATGTTCAATGCCCAGTTCTTGCGCGCGACGGGCGACGATACTGGAGGTGCGGCCGGTAATAATGGCAACGGTAATGCCCGCTTGTTGCAAGAGTTTAATGCCCAGGCCATCGCGGATATTGAAGGTTTTGAGCTCTTCACCGTTGTTGCCGTAATATAAGCGACCATCACTTAGCACGCCATCAACATCAAGCGCCAAGGCTTGTAGGTCCTTGAAAGGGGTCATGCGATACCCTCGCGCAGTAAATCCATCAAATGAATGACGCCTCGTACGGAGTTGCCCTCGGCGACAACCAGCGCTGAGATCTTGTTTTGTTCCATGATGTTCAGAGCCTCAGCGGCAAGATGATTGGCACCAATAGTTTTAGCGCCCGTGGTCATGACTTCTCGTATGAGAGTCGATGTCACATCCAGCCCCTTGTCGAGGGTGCGGCGCAAGTCGCCATCGGTGAAAAGTCCTAGCAGAACGTCGTCTTGATCGATTACCGTGGTCATGCCCAAACCTTTTTGGCTGATTTCTAGCAGCGCATCAATGAGCTTGGTGGCGGAGTTTACTCTAGGTATCGCGCTGCCTTCACGCATCACATCGGCAACTTTAAGCAAAAGCTTGCGGCCAAGCTTGCCGCCGGGATGTGAGAATGCAAAATCCTCGGCCGTGAAGCCCCGTGCTTCAAGCAGGGCAATGGCGAGCGCGTCGCCCATCACCAAGGCCGTCGTGGTGCTGGAGGTTGGTGCCAAATCGAGTGGGCAAGCCTCGGTTTCTACACCCGTGTCTAGGTGTGCGTCAGACGCCAGAGCAAGCGCTGAGTCTGGGTTGCCGGTCATAGCGATTAGAGGTACCCCAAGACGTTTGAGTAAGGGTAATAGCGTCAGTATTTCGACGGCAGTGCCGCTGTTGGATAAGGCAACGACAACGTCCTGCGCTGTGATCATGCCCATGTCCCCGTGGCTTGCTTCGCCTGGGTGCACGAAATGCGCGGGCGTGCCAGTGCTTGCCAGGGTCGCCGCAATCTTGCGCGCAATGTGGCCAGATTTTCCCATGCCTGTGACAATAATTCGGCCTGTGCTGGCCAGCATTAGCTCGCAGGCTTTGGGAAATTGTTGGTCCAGTTTTTGAGCGAGGTTGGCAACCGCCTCGGCTTCCATCTGAAATGTTCGCTTGGCGGCCGTGAGGGCTGCCGTCGGGTCTAAAGTCATTATAAGCGCTTAACCTATCGTCAAAGTAATTAGAGTGTAGTAGCAAAGACAACACATTAGCAAAAACGCTCCCCATTTGCGGCCTAAACTGGCGGGGGTGCCGTGTGACTTGACCCGTCGGTACGCGAGAATCATGGCGACACCCAGTAACAGCGTCAGCGCTGTCATGATTGGGTAGTCGCGGCTCAGGACGCTGCTGTCTAGCGCAAGCGGTGCGATTAAGCCGGGTATGGGAAGCACCGCCAGCAAATTAAATAAGTTAGAACCCAGTACATTGCCCAAGGCAATCTCTGCATGTCCCTTACGCGCGCTGACAATCGACGCGGCCAACTCGGGTAGGCTAGTGCCGATAGCAATAATTGTCAGTCCGATAATCAATTCTGATATGCCTAATGTGTGCGCAACATTGACCGCACCCCACACGAGCAGACGCGAGCTGGCTATTAACAGCAGTGCACCTCCAGCAAATCGAAGCCAGGGGTAGGAGGCGCCGAGTTCTGCTATGTGTTCCTCTTCGGCCTGCTCTTGCAGAACGTGGTCGCGGCTTTCGTCACGAATCATTTTGGCGAGAATGGCGACCAGGCAAGCAAGCAAGATAACGCCGTCCAAACGGTTGAGGACGCCATCGCTCAGCAACAGCGCGCCTAGCAAGGTGACGCCCACCAATATGGGTACTTCGTTTTTTAAGTAGCTGTCTCGCAGTAGCAGAGGTGCTGCGAGCAAGGTTGCGCCAAGGACGAGGCCAATATTTGCGATGTTCGATCCCAGTGCGTTACCAACGGCTAGATTGCCAGCGCCGTCGAGCGCAGCGATAACAGAAACCACGATTTCAGGTGCAGAGGTGCCAATCGAGACGATGGTCATGCCGATAATAATCTGAGAAACACCCATCTTTTTTGCGATAGATGCAGCGCCTTCGACAAATTGATCGGAACTCCAGATAAGAATTAGGAATCCAATCAATATGGCGGCAATGTTTACTAGCATAGAGAAATCGCCTGTAAGTAGCTGTTATAATGCCCGCAGCACACCCAACATCGGGTATACTCGCGCACCGTTGGCGCGCATTATACAGCCAACATCAACCAAGCGAAGCCCTACCGTGTATTTGGGAGGAAAAGGAGTAAAAATGATTGCTCGAATGAGTGTTTTGTTGTTCGCCGCGGGCGTATTGATCGCAAGCCTAGGTGTACCCGCTCAAGCGCAAGAAGCGAAGAGTGAGGCGCCGTCGATTAGTGCTTACGACACTGTTTTTAACACCACCGAACGCGTGATGGATGTATTGGCCACGGCCGACGATTCTACCGAGGAAGGATTGACCTCGTACATCGGTGCTTTGCGAGGCGTGATGGACGATGTCGTTGATTACCGTGGGTTTTCGCGTGCGGTAATGGGGAATTTTGCCTCTAAGCGTTACTACATGTCTTTGTCTGATGAGGGGCGAGCTACTTTGCGAGACCAGCTTGAGGCCTTTACCGAAGTCATGAGTCAAAATTTAGTCGAGACCTACGCAAAAGGTCTTATCGCGTTTGCCCAAGCTGAGATCGAGGTGGTCAAACCTGAGGGCGCGGAGTCGGCAAGCATCGAGTCGGTCTATCAAAAGATAAAGCGTGCCAACGATGAGCCTTACTCGGTTGAGTATAAAATGCGACAGTCCAAAGATGGGAACTGGCAGTTAGTGAACGTGATCATCGAGGACGTGAATTTGGGTGATATCTACCGCTCGCAATTTGACAGTGCGGCCAAAAAATACGCGCGCTCTTTGAAGTGTGAGTCGAACGACTCAGCCTGTTTTGAGCAGGTGGTTCAAAGTGTTATCGACAACTGGGGTAAAGAGGGGTAGCTCTGTGGATGCACAGACTTTAGAAGATATTGTGGCGGCGGGTCTGCCAGAGTGCGATGTAACGGTTACGGAACAGGGCGGCCATTACACCATTCATGCGGTGGGTGCCCAGTTTGAAGGTTTGCGAGCGGTTAAGCGTCAACAGTTGGTCTACTCGGTAGTTGCTGACTTAATTGCTGCCGGAACTATTCACGCGGTTAACATTCGTGCCAAAACGCCAGCCGAGGCTGAAGCGTGATCGTGCGCAAGCGAAGCGGGGTATGCATTGGATAAACTACTGATCCGTGGTGGCAAGCCGCTGCACGGTGAGCTCAAGGTCTCGGGTGCAAAAAATGCCGCGCTCCCTATTCTCGCGGCAACGCTCTTGTCTAGCGAATCCGTTGTGGTGCGCAATTTGCCGCATCTGCACGATGTCACAACCATGCTGGAATTGCTGGGTTGCCTTGGTGTTGAGGTCATTATCGATGAACGCTTAGGCGTAGAGGTAGATGCCAATACCATTACGAATTATCAAGCGGATTATGACTTGGTGAAAACCATGCGGGCCTCGATTTTGGTATTGGGGCCTTTGGTTGCACGTTTCGGTGAGGCGCACGTGTCTTTTCCAGGCGGCTGCGCCATCGGCAGTCGCCCCGTTGACCTGCATTTAAAAGGTCTTGAGGCGATGGGCGCAATGATAGAGGTCGATGGTGGCTACATTCATGCGCGCACGCAAGGGCGTTTGAAAGGCGCACACATCGTCATGGAAACCGTGACCGTCGGTGGTACCGAGAATTTAATGATGGCCGCGGCGCTCGCAGAGGGCCGAACCGTGCTGGATAACGCGGCGCGCGAGCCGGAAGTGGTAGATTTAGCCAACTTCTTGAACGCCATGGGAGCAAAAATTACTGGGCATGGTTCTGATCGAGTGGTGATCGAGGGCGTCGAGCGGCTGGGTCATTGTGAATATTCTGTTATGCCCGACCGCATCGAGAGCGGGACCTATCTGGTGGCTGCAGCGGCAACCGGAGGCTCGATCACGCTACGGGGTGCCGAACCTGATTCTATGGACGTTATTTTGCAAAAACTCGCCGATGCAGGTGCAGACATTCAGGTAGATGGTGATGTCATCAAGCTGGATATGGCAGGGCGTCGCCCGAAGCCCGTGAGTTTAAAAACGGCGCCTTATCCAGGTTTTCCAACGGATATGCAGGCTCAGTTCACGGCAATGAATGCGGTGGCAGACGGTGTGTCGACGGTGGTGGAAACCGTGTTTGAAAACCGCCTTATTCAAACCCACGAAATGAATCGTATGGGTGCGAAAATTAAAATTGAGGGGAACACTGCGGTCATCGAAGGGCAGCCACAGCTGGCCGGCGCGCCGGTCATGGCCAGTGACCTTCGGGCCTCGGCGAGTTTAGTCATTGCTGGCTTGGTGGCACAGGGCGAGACTTTGGTTGATCGCATCTATCACATTGATCGTGGTTACGAGTGTATTGAAGAGCGCTTGCAATCGTTAGGCGCTGATATTCGTCGTCTACACAGTTAACAAGGAAGTATCATGCTGACTATCGCGCTCACCAAGGGCCGAATCCTGAAAGAGACGCTGCCTCTGTTGGCGCACGCAGGCATTGAGCCGCTGGAAGATGTGCACAGTAGCCGCAAATTAATTTTCCCGACGACTATGGCTGAAGTTTCTCTGGTGATTATTCGCGGAACTGACGTGCCGACCTACGTTCGCTATGGCGCGGCGCAAGTAGGCGTGGTCGGCAAGGATGTCCTGCTTGAGCACGGCGCGGAAGGCGTTTACGAGCCTCTGGATCTGGGTATCGCTAAATGCCGATTAATGACTGCCTCCGCTCTTGACGCCAAACCTGCGAGTGGAAAGCTGCGAGTGGCCACTAAGTTCGTGAATGTGGCGCGGAATTTTTACGCTGAGCGCGGAGTGCAGGTTGAATTGATAAAGTTGTATGGTGCGATGGAATTGGCGCCCCTAATGAATTTGGCCGACGAGATTGTGGATATCGTCGATACCGGCAATACCTTGCGCGCTAACGGGATGGCGCCGAAGGAGACCATTGCCGATATCAGTTCGCGTCTGATCGTAAACAAAGCGGCTATGCGCTCGCACCATGCGCAAGTGAGTGGCTTGATCGACCGCCTGAAAGAGGCGCTTCCCAGCGAGGTATGCCGTGACTAGAATTCGACAACTTGCAACGACAGACGCCGATTTTGATGCGCGGCTCGCGGCGATCTGTGATGCTCAAGGCGCCTTGAATCAGAGTGTCATTGAGGCAACGGATGCCATTATTGGCAAAGTGCGCTCCGCGGGGGATGCCGCAGTCGTAGAGTTAACTCGGAAATTTGATGCTCGCGAGATCGAGTCTATCGAGGATTTGCGGGTTTCCATTGATGAGCTACAAGCGGCGGTTGCTCGACTACCTGAGGGGGGCTACGAGCAGCTGTCTCTGGCTGCCCAGCGCATCGAGTGGTTTCATCAGCATCAAAAGCAAGACAGTTGGCGTGTTACCGATGCCCTGGGTAACACCCTAGGTCAGCGCGTATCGCCGCTGGACTCTGTCGGTGTGTATGTGCCAGGTGGAAAGGCCTCGTACCCCTCGTCGGTGTTAATGAACACCATTCCGGCAAAAGTGGCCGGTGTTGAGCGTATAGTGATGGTGTCGCCGTCGCCGAGAGGTGAAATCAACGATTGGGTCCTTGCAGCTGCCTATTTGGCGGGTGTCGACGAGGTCATCACGATAGGTGGTGCACAAGCTGTTGCCGCGTTGGCGTATGGCACCGAGAGTATTAAAGCGGTCGATAAGATAGTGGGTCCTGGCAATGCCTACGTTGCTGCGGCTAAGCGAGCAGTCTACGGGCAAGTGGGTATCGATATGATCGCAGGTCCATCGGAGGTGTTGATCATTACTGACGGCAGCGTTGATCCAGACTGGATCGCCATGGATATGTTTGCCCAGTGTGAACACGACGAAATGGCCCAGGCGCTGGTGTTGTGTCCCGATACTCAGTTTTTGGAGCAAGTGCAGGACAGTATTGCTCGCCTACTGCCAACCATGGAGCGTCATGCAATTATTGCTGCCGCACTGGAGGGGCGCAGTGCGCTGATTGCGACGACGGATTTGGCAGATGCGGCCGCTGTGAGCAACCGTCTAGCACCTGAGCATCTGGAGCTCGCGGTAGCGGATCCCGAGGCCTTGCTGCAAAAAATCAAGCATGCTGGCGCTGTCTTTTTAGGCGCCTATGCGACGGAATCACTGGGTGACTACTGTGCGGGGCCGAATCACGTGCTGCCGACATCCGGCACTGCACGCTTCAGTTCGCCCCTTGGCGTATACGACTTTGAGAAGCGCTCATCGATTATCAAAGTCGCGGCCGACGCTGGTCAGCGCTTAGGTGAGTGTACCTCCGTGCTCGCGCGCGCCGAGGGTCTGACGGCGCATGCACAGAGTGCAGAAATGCGCTTTAAGGCAGACAAGCCCGCTCAGCTTTGAGGTGCTTGCTGGAGCGAGCCAAGCACCACGTTCAGATTTTGTGTGTTGTCACTCTCGTCCACCAGCGTCACGCTGATGATGTCCCCCGGTCGCAATAACGCGATGCGGTGCATTGCAATGCGTCCATCGGTCACCGGCTCGTCGTTAATGGCGGTAATAATATCGCCCGGCTTTATTCCGGCCCGATCGGCGGGGCCATTCGCGACTGTCTGGGTTACCAGCAAGGCGCCGACGGTAGGTTGACTTGTGTCGGGGATGAAGGGTTGTACGCTAACACCCATCCAGCCGCGAATAACTTGGCCGTAGTCAATGAGGTCCTGCGCGACAAACGTCGCAAGATTAATCGGGACGGCGAGACTAATCCCAATGCCCGCACTGGCATTAGCGGTATTGCCGCCAGTGTAAATCAGGGAATTGATGCCCAACAGCTCACCCTTGGTATTGATTAGCGCCCCGCCCGAGTTGCCCATGTGAATCGTGGCGTCGGTTTGGATGTAATCTTCATAATAAGCCCCACCTTGGAATCCATAGCGCCCCAAGGCAGAAATGATGCCTTGCGTCACTGAGCTACCAAAGCCCAGCGGGTTGCCAATGGCGAGGACCACATCGCCCACACGGGCTGCGTTTGAGTCGCCAATGATGGCGGGGCTTAAATGATCTAGGTCTATCTTGAGCACGGCGAGGTCGGTAGCTGGGTCAGCTCCCAGTATTTCGGCGCGCGCGTTGCGATTGTCATTGAGTAAAACTTGTATGGCGTCCGCGCCGGCAATGACGTGACGATTCGTTAAGATAATACCGTCTTCTGATAGTATGACGCCCGATCCGAGCGAGCGCTCGACGCGCTGTTGGTTGGAGCCGCGGTTAAGTTGATTGAAGCGGTTGTTTCTCTGACTGGGCGACTCATTCACGACCTTGGCGGTGTAAATGTTTACTACAGAGGGTGTCGCCGTTGCGACGGCTGTGGCGTAGCTGGTCATCCGCTCGGCGGGTTGCGGACTGTTGGAGCGCCAACCGGTATACTCTAGCACCAGCAGTGCAATCGCAAGCCCAGCTATTGATGGCCACAGCCATTGTGACAAAATGCGTTGCATAGTTTTTTACCCAATGTAATGCGCTCAGTATACGCAATCTGATTGGAGAGTTCATATGTCTATCGAACGAGCTGCCCTGGTGGCCGCTTTGGATGAATTGTTAAGCGCGAAATCGATACCTGATTATTGTCCTAACGGTTTGCAGGTAGAGGGGCGGTCGAACATCCAGCGTGTCGCCACAGCCGTCACAGCGTGCCAAGCTGCCATTGATGAGGCAATTGCTTGGCAGGCGGATGCCTTGCTGGTGCACCATGGGTACTTTTGGAAAGGTGAATTTGAGCCTGTCGTGGGTATGAAACGGCAGCGTTTGGCAACCTTGTTAGCGGCCGACCTGAATATGCTGGCTTACCACTTGCCCTTGGATTACCACTTTGAGCTGGGAAATAATACGACTCTAGGTCACTGCCTTCAGGAATATTTGCCGCCGTTTACATTGCACCCCGGCAGTGCTGATCATCCGGTATGGCAGGGGGTGTTTGAGCAGCCATGTGATGCTCAGGTATTGCGCCGGGGGATTGAGCTCGCCCTGGGCCGCTCCTGTGTTTGGGTGGCGGCTGACGACTCCTTGGTGAAGCGTTTTGGGTGGTGCACGGGTGGCGCGCAGGGTTTTATTGATCAAGCTGCGGTGCTTGGCTTGGACGCTTATATTAGCGGTGAGATTTCAGAGAAAACAACACACTCAGCGCGCGAGCAAAAAATCCATTACTTTGCAGCAGGGCATCACGCAACCGAACGCGGGGGTGTGCAGGCCCTAGGTGCATGGCTTGAGCGTGAATTTGGGTTGGAGCATCGGTTTATCGATATTCCAAACCCAGCTTAATGTCGCTGCTCCTTGAACGCTGGCGTCTCCAAACCGTAGCGCTCGTTCAGCATGCCGGGTTCATCGGGTGAAGATTTTGGTGCATAGTCCAGCGGGGCCCGTGTTTGGTTGGGGTCAATCTCACGGTTCTGATCGGCCTCGATGGCCTGCACTAGGGTTTGTGGCAACTGGTTTTGGTCGCACAAGGTCGCTGCGCCTTCAGAAAGGTGTTCGTAGACTTTTCGGTAGTCTTGCGTCAATTGGCCCACCAGCTCTGCGGTTTGTGCGAAGTGTGTGTGGACGCTGTGTTGATACTGCTCGTGTTTGTGTTTGAGTGCGCTTATAGTTTCTTCAAGCTCTTGCTCGCGCGAGTCATTGGTCGCGACGCCGCGTTGTCCGAGTAGCCAGCCGCCTAAAAATGCGACTGCTGCGATTAATAGGCCGGCAATGAGCAGTGTTACAGATGTCAGTTCGATCACGTCAAAATCCTCTTCTTGAGGCTAGTATAGCCTGAAACTGGCGGTAGCTGTACGATTTATCCTGTGCATTACTTGCGACTTTTGATCTAGACCGCTAGAGTTCAGCGCGAAATTGAAGAGGTGAATCCACGATGAGCGAGGCGGGCACAAGTCCATTAGCGCGATATCAGCAGCAGCTGGCATCGGGCCTGCTCATGCCTGATCAAGCTCAAGCTGAGGCGGCCGCTCTGCTCGATGATTTGTACCATCGGGTGTTGGCGAGAGCGCAGCGTAAACGCTCGATTTTCAGCTGGAAGCGCAAGCGCGAGCCCGAGGTGGGTCTCTATTTTTGGGGTGGCGTCGGGCGTGGAAAAACACATTTGCTAGATCTTTTCACTGAGGCATTGCCGAAAGACTTGGTTCTGCGAGTGCATTTCCACCGTTTCATGTATCGAGTGCACAGCGATTTGCGTCGCTTGCAGGGCGCGAAGAACCCTTTGTTGGCAGTCGCCGATGGTATCGCAGCGCAAGCAAATGTGCTTTGTTTTGACGAATTTTTCGTCACGGATATTGGTGATGCGATGATTCTAGGGGGCTTGATGGAGGCCCTGTTTGAACGAGGTATTACCTTGGTGGCTACTTCAAATATTGTACCTGAAAATTTGTACAAGGATGGTTTGCAGCGTCAGCGGTTTTTGCCCGCAATTGCCATGTTACAACGCTATACGCAGGTCTTTAATCTGGACTCGGGGGTCGACTATAGGCTCCGTACGCTACAGGCCTTGCCCTTGTATCACACGCCGCATAACGAAGTAGCCGCCGAGGCCTTACGGACTATGTTTCAATCTTTAGTGCCTCAGGCTGAGATTAAAAATTGTTTTATCGAGGTCAACAATAGGCAGTTACAGGTGAAGGCGGTGGCGGATGATGTCGTCTGGTTTGATTTTGTTGCGCTTTGCGATGGTCCGAGGTCGCAAAACGACTACATTGAGCTATCGCGGGTTTACCACACTGTTCTGCTACAGCAAGTCCCCGTGTTCAGTGGGTCGAACGATGATCAGGCGCGGCGATTTATTAATTTAGTGGACGAATTTTATGATCGGGGTGTGAAGCTCATTCTCAGTGCCCAGGCGCCTTTGCTCGAACTGTATCGAGGGTCACGATTAAGTTTCGAGTTCGACCGAACGTATTCTCGCTTGCAGGAAATGCAGTCGGAGGAATACTTGGCCAGCGCTCATAAGGCGTAGCAAGCTATGATTTTACGCCGATATCGCGATGCTGGCTGCCGGGAGGTTTTGTTGGAATACGGCCATTGTGCAGTGAATAAATGCCAGTCCTCTGGTGTTTTTCACGAAGCGCGAAAATGGTGAAAATACTGCTTGAAAAGCCTGGGTCGATTGAGTAGTATTCGCGCTCTTTAAATTTAGCCCTACAAGGCCAAGTCAACATGAAAACTTACAGTGCAAAAAGTGGCGAAGTGAACCAGGAATGGTTCGTTGTAGACGCCACCGATAAAACGCTTGGACGTTTGGCGAGCGAAATTGCTCACCGTTTGCGTGGCAAGCACAAGCCAGAATATACCCCTCATACCGACACGGGCGACTACATTGTGGTTGTGAATTGCGAGAAGGTGAAGGTGACTGGCGCCAAGACAACCGATAAGATGTATCACCACCACACGGGTTACCCCGGTGGTCTGAAGTCTTACTCGTTTGAGAAATTGATTGAACGTGCGCCAGAGCGTGTTTTGCAACGTGCCGTTAAAGGTATGTTGCCTCGCAATCCTTTGGGTCGAGCCATGTTCAAAAAGCTGAAAGTGTACGCGGGTAATGATCACCCTCATGCGGCACAGCAGCCTGAAACTTTAGAAATTTAAGGAAGCGTGACGATTATGGCAGCAGCTCAGTATTACGGCACGGGCCGACGTAAAACCTCTACGGCGCGCGTATTTTTAACCCAAGGCGAGGGTGCGATCACCGTCAATGACCGCCCGATCGATGTGTACTTCGGCCGCGAAGTTGCGCGTATGATTGTACGTCAGCCTTTGGAGTTGGTTGAAATGGCAGATCGTTTCAACGTGAATGTGACCGTTGTCGGCGGTGGAAGTTTTGGCCAAGCGGGAGCTATCCGTCACGGTATTACCCGTGCGCTGATGGAGTACGACGAGACTCTGCGTGGCGCACTACGTAAAGCCGGTTACGTGACTCGTGATGCACGTGAAGTTGAACGTAAAAAAGTCGGTCTGCGCAAAGCACGCAAGCGCCCTCAGTTCAGCAAGCGTTAAGATTTTTTGCCTTTTGGAAGAAGCCCGTGGCGCAACCCACGGGCTTTTTTGCGTTTCTAACTAACACCTTGTTTTGGATCACATTTATCCTTAAAAAAAGTGCGTCAAATCGTGATTCGGCTTGTATCTCGCGGGCAAACTCTTTACCATTCCATTCATTTTTGGGCAGGCGATTTCGCGCGCGATTGGGGCGGGTGAATTGCCTTAATCAGCCGGGGTGGAGTACAACATGTCTGATGAAACTGTAAACACAGGTCGGCGTCGTTTTCTGACCACTGCAACCAGCGTCGTAGGCGTTGCGGGTGCGGT
Source organism: Aequoribacter sp. (assembly GCF_965659035.1). Taxonomy (NCBI): domain Bacteria; kingdom Pseudomonadati; phylum Pseudomonadota; class Gammaproteobacteria; order Cellvibrionales; family Halieaceae; genus Aequoribacter; species Aequoribacter sp. The sequence goes on from NZ_CBFHWH010000006.1 coordinate 30,071, forward strand.
CGGTATTGCGACTCCGTTTTTGGGTTCTTGGCAGCCGTCTGCGAAAGCAAAAGCGGCAGGCGCGCCGGTCAAGGCGGATATTTCCAAGCTCGAGCCGGGCCAGATGATCGTTGTTGAGTGGCGCGGGAAGCCAGTGTATGTGGTGAACCGAACTCAAGAGATGCTGGATAATTTACCTAAGCTAAACGACGACCTTAAGGATCCGGATTCAGCAATTTCACAGCAGCCGACCTACATCTCGGGCATAGATCGTGCCTTGCGTCCAGAATTGCTCGTGGTGGAAGGCTTGTGTACGCACCTAGGTTGTGCTCCAAAGTATCGCCCAGAAGTTGGCGCTGCCGATCTGGGTGGAGATGCGTGGCTGGGAGGGTTTTTCTGCCCTTGTCACGGTTCAAAGTTTGATATGTCGGGACGCGTATATGCAGGCGTTCCCGCTTCCACTAACTTGGTGGTACCTCCTTACTCTTTTGAATCCGATCGGGTTCTTGTTATTGGCATCGATGCGGAGGCGGCGTAATGATTAAGGCTTTAGTAGGTTTGCGCGATTGGGTCGATGCTCGACTCCCCATTATGCGCGCGTGGAATACGCACATGGGCAAATACTACGCGCCCAAGAACTTTAACTTTTGGTACTTCTTTGGCTTTTTGTCACTAGTAGTGCTTGTCAACCAGTTACTCACGGGTATTTGGCTGACGATGAGCTATACGCCCAGTGCTGAGGGTGCCTTTGCTTCCGTTGAATACATCATGCGTGATGTCGAGTTTGGCTGGTTAATTCGCTACATGCATTCAACCGGTGCCTCTGCGTTCTTCGTGGTTGTGTATCTGCACATGTTCCGCGCGTTATTGTACGGATCGTATCAAAAACCACGAGAGCTGATCTGGATCTTTGGCATGCTTATCTTTGTGGTGTTAATGGCCGAAGCGTTCGTGGGATATGTGTTGCCTTGGGGGCAAATGTCCTACTGGGGAGCGCAGGTTATTATTTCGCTGTTCGGTGCGATCCCAGTTGTCGGTGAAGACCTAGTGACCTGGATCCGCGGTGACTTCTTGATCTCCGGCATTACCTTGAACCGCTTTTTTGCTCTGCATGTGGTTGCTTTGCCCATCGTATTGTTAGCACTAGTGGTATTGCACTTGTTAGCTTTGCACGAAGTGGGTTCAAACAACCCTGACGGCGTGGATATTAAGAAGTACAAAGACGAAAACGGTGTACCCCTAGACGGGATCGCGTTCCATCCGTATTACTCGGTGCACGATCTACAGGGACTGGGCGTTTTCTTATTCATCTTCTGCGGCGTGATCTTCTTTATGCCAGAGATGGGCGGATTTTTCCTGGAGTACGCCAACTTCGAAGAAGCTAACGCTCTGAAAACCCCTGCGCACATCGCGCCAGTATGGTACTTCACGCCATTCTATTCGGTGTTGCGTGCAGTCCCAGACAAGTTCTGGGGTTTCGTGGCTTTTGCGGCGTCTGTTGCTATTCCGTTCTTGTTGCCATGGTTAGACCGTTCGCCCGTGAGAAGCTGGCGTTACAAAGGCAATATCACCAAAGTGATGCTGACCTTGTTTGTGGCGTCGTTCCTGATTTTAGGTGTGTTGGGTGTGAAAGCGCCAACACCCGAGCGTACGCTCTTGGCTCAGATTTGCTCGGTATTCTACTTCTTCTTTTTCCTAGCGATGCCGATTTGGTCTTCCATGGATAAAACCAAACCGGTGCCCGAGCGAGTGACGATGGACGGCGGGCTGGGCGCGATGGGCGTATTGGGCGCGATAGCCCTAATCGGCGCGCTGACGATCTTGCCGCTGAAAGCGGTGGGCGCGGAGTCCGAGTTCGCGTGCGGTAGTATCCCTTGTGACGAGATCACCGTTGACCATAGCGATAAGGCGTCGTTGCAAAGTGGGGCTCAAATGTTCATGAACTATTGCTTCGGTTGTCACTCATTGCAGTACCAGCGCTACAACCGCGTTGCAGCCGACTTGGGGATTCCTGAAGATCTGTTCGAGGCCAACCTGAAGTTTGACACGGATGTCAAAATGGGTGCCTTAATGAACAACGCCATGGATAAGCAGCTCGCGAAGCAATGGTTTGGTGCGACGCCTCCTGATTTGACGTTGATTTCGCGCGCGCGCCAGCCTGAGTGGTTATACACGTACCTGCGTACCTTTTATGCAGACCCTTCGCGTCCTTACGGCGTGAATAACAAAGTATTCAAAGACGTCGGCATGCCGCATGTCTTGATGGATTTGCAGGGCATGCCAGAGTGTGCGATGGGCCCTGGTCACGCCGCGAACGGCGGTGTGAAACGCGATCCGCTGACAGGCGAAGATATTTTAGATGTGCCGTGTGGTCGTTTAGAGGTCAAGCAAGCTGGAGCGATGACGACAGCCGAATTCGATGCGGCTATTTATGACTTAGTTAACTTCCTGTCTTACAGCGCTGATCCAGTGGCTGAAAAACGCCATCGCATTGGTTTATTCACTTTGATGTTTATCGTTTTATTCTTCGTGTTGGCGTGGTTGCTTAACCGCGAATACTGGAAAGACGTTCATTAAATAATTTTGGGGTAGATGCTCTCGCTCTGCCCCTTCTTCCTACTGAGGGTAACACATGGGTATCGTTACAAAGCGGTCTTCAATGACTTTTTTCTCTGATAGTACTTGCCACTACAGCCATCGCGTGCGGATTGTTTTGGCTGAGAAGGGGGTTACTGTTGATTTGGTTGAAGTCGATGCGCAGAACCCTCCGGCAGAGCTTGCGGATTTGAACCCGTACAATTCATTGCCCACCTTGGTGGACCGTGAGTTGGTGCTCTATGAATCGAAAGTCATGATGGAATACCTGGACGAGCGTTTTCCTCATCCTCCTCTGCTACCCGTTTATCCGGTAGCGCGTGCTGAAAGCCGCCTGTACATGCACCGTATTGAGCGTGATTGGTGCTCGCTGGTGGACAAAATCGAGAATGGTTCAGAGCCAGCGAAGGCGAAAGCGGCCAAAGAACTGGGCGATAGCTTTACTGGGATTGCGCCTATCTTCGCAGAAAAACCCTTTTTCATGAGCGATGAATTTACCTTGGTGGACTGCTGCTTGGCCCCCATCTTGTGGCGTTTGCCGTCGTACGGCATCGATCTGAAAATGACGCGACAAACCAAGCCCTTGTTCACTTACATGGATTCATTGTTTGATCGAGAAGCGTTCCAAGAGTCCTTATCGCCTCAAGAGCGCGAGATGCGCTAAACCAATGAGCCGCAACACCATGACGTCAAGCAAGCCCTACTTTGTTAGGGCTTTGTACGATTGGATTGTCGATAATAATTGTACGCCCTATTTATTAGTCGATGCGACGCGTGCCGGTGTTGTTGTGCCGCAGGATTACGTTAAGGATGGTAGTATTGTCCTGAATATCGCTCCAGGAGCGGTAGTTGACTTTAACATGCTTGATGACGCGGTGTGTTTTAACGCACGTTTTTCAGGTCAGCCCATGGACGTGTGGGTGCCGATGAGTTCGGTATTAGGTATCTATGCGAAAGAAAACGGCCAAGGGATGATGTTTGATCCAGAGCCACCTGCGCCCAGTCCAAGTAGCGGCGGGGCAGACTCCTTGGTTGAGAAGCCTAAAAAGCCTGCCCTAAAAGTTGTTAAATAATCAATCGAGCCATTCAAAAACACTTACGACGCGCTGTACGCCACCAATGTCCGATACCGCGTTAATGGCACGCTCACCCTCGACGCGATAAGCAAGCCCCATGAGATACACAATGCCGTTTTCGACGACGACATCGATGCGGTTACCTTGAATATCCTCGCGGGCAAGTAAGACAGTCTTTACCTTGGTAGCGAGTAGGGCGTCGCTCGATCGCGTTAATAGCGACGATGGTGAGGCGAGCTCAAGTTCGTTGTAGATGCGACGAACCTTCGGAATTTGTTTGACCACGTCAGATGCTTTTTGCTTCAGGACCTCGGTGGGCACTTGGCCGGTAATCAATACATAGCCATTGTAGACATCGACGTCGATTTTTGCTTTTTTGAACGCTTCGTCCGCTGCGTTGATATTGACAATGGCTTTTGTTTCGATCGAGCTGTCTTCTATCGACTGCCCCACGGTTCTGGTCGTTGGGTCTTCTTTGATCGGCTCGGAACCCATGCTGGCGAGCATAGAGCCACAGCCGCTGAGACATAAAAGTGAAGACAGTGATATCGCCTTAAGTACTTTGTTCACAAATTTCCGTCCATGTTGTTAAAGAATAAAGTGTGTTCGATCAGCTCGATCAGCCTGTGGATACACATGATCTGAAGCTCAAATACTGTGCTTGCCCGATCGCCCTGAATGGCGATGCTGGCATCGTTTCCGCTGACCAGACTGCTTAAATCGCCAAGCTCATGATTGCACAAAAGCACGACCGTCATGTCTATTTCATGCGCTGTTTGGATTGCTCTAAGTAGCGCTGTGTGCGACTGCTGGCTGGCGATGCAGATCAAGGTATCTTCTGGGCGGCCTAGGGCCTTAATTTGGCGCGAGAACAAGTCGTTGGCGCCGCTTGCGCCGATGACGCCGGTTGTCGTGCTGCTTCCCTGCGCGAGGTTGATCGCTGGTAGGGCCGGGCGTTCGAGCTCAAATCGGCTGATCAAGTAGGTTGTCAGTAGTTGTGCTGCAGCTGCGTCAGGACCTAAGCCGCAAAGAATAAGCTTCCCATCTCGCAAGAGGGTGTCGGCCATCAGGCTACCTGTCGCCTCTATGGCAGGCGCTAGCGAGTCTACCTGCTCAGCCACGCTCTGCAGCGTGTTGGCGAAATGATTAGCGATAAGGTCGTATTCGGTCATGGTCCTATTGTCACTTGCTTTTATTCTTCGGTAAAGGCGCTTTTTATCCAAAGAGGTGAGTCGCATGTATCGTCAAAGGCCACGACGTCGAATCGGCAGTAGTTGTTCCGGTATATCGGGTTTTCTTTTAGGAAGCCCAGTGCGGTTTTGACAATGCGTGATCGTTTTTTCGCTGAGATCGAGGCCGCTGCTGAATAAAATCGCGACCTGCTGCGCTGGCGTACTTCGATGAATACTAGAGTTCGACGATCGAGCATGATTAAGTCGATTTCACCGTAGCTGCCCCTAAAGTTTCGCTCAATGAGTTCGAGTCCCACTTGGCACAAAAACCTCTCGGCGGCTAGCTCGTACATGAGTCCTTGGTTCATCTGGGTGCATCCAAAAGGACCAGACTGCTACAGGGCTTTGCGTTCGTCTCTATCGTATTGGAGCACTTTCCATTGTCGCTGCACAAAACCCTGCTCATCGATCCATAGCAGGCCGGTTTCGCCGCGATAGAGCGATCTTAGTGGCGACTCAGGGTCCGGCAGCTGGCTCAAGTCGTAGGCGTCGATACCCAATGCGGTCAAACGTGCCAATGCGGCGGAAGCAGGTGTTTCATTGGGAATAGGGGGCAAGCTTGCGATATCTACCGTTACGACCTTATCGAGGTCTTTGTGGTCGATTTTATGTGGCAGATCGTTAGCCGCTGATACGGTGTAGACGGGTAAGTCTTCGGCAAAGTGGAATGCGAGTAAGGGTACGATAGATCTCGCTTCTTCGGGTGTGCTCGCTAACATGATGACCGCATCAATGTCCTCACGCCGTCTGGCCTGTAGGTGCATCGACAGGCCTGACAGCCTACCCAGAGTTCTGCGACGCGCTGCGCTGTCGGCCACGCCTAGAGCGACACGAAGACTGCTCTCGTAGTCTTCTTGGCCACGATACGTCGCAGTTGCGATCTCGGTTCCCCCGAGAGCGTCCCATTGGTTGCGAAGCGCTAGCAGGGTCCGTGCTCCCCAGTCGGTCTGGGGTCGTATGATCAGAACTCGACGTGCGCCCGAGGCGAAGACCGTGTTCGCAAGGTAAGTCGCCTCAGCCTCGGGGCTGAGCGCGAACTGGTAAAAGTGTTGTGCATCGATCTTGCTATCGCTTTGTTCAGGCGTGTTAAGTGAAACAATGCGAGCGTCAGTTAACGCGCTCAGTGACTGCCAGGCCTGCACGCGATTTTTCTCGAGCGGGCCGATCATGCCCGTGTATTGGCCCGTCTGAAGTTGCTGGAAAATTGCCTGGTCATCATTGGCGTGAGTATCGACAACGTGAAGCTCGCTCGTGCTTTGCTTGCTTAAGTGGCTAAAAATAATGCCGTCAAGAATCGCCTCGCCTGCGACCTGTAAACGACCGGAAAGAGGTAGTGCCACCAAAAGCTTATTATTGGCCGGAATGTCACTATCAGCAGTGCAAAGGGTTTCGAGTGTGTTGCCAGGAATACTGACGCTGTTCCATGCTTCACACAGGCCAGCACCAAAGTCTCTGCGTTTGAGTGCGTTAGCGTTGACAACACTTCTTAGGAGGGTTTGCTCTTGCTTTCCTAAGAGTCGGTTGATTTCGGCTAACTGCTTCGTGTCCAAGTAGCTCAGTGCTTGCGCGATAGCCATCAGTCGATTTACTTGCGTCTCGTTCTGGCTAGTGTCTAGAAGTAGGTTCACGCCATAGCGCACGATATTTGCGTGATCTTGGTGTAGGACAGCCAGTCGATAAATGCTTTGGTCGATATCTGTGCTTGTTACGCCCAGGATCTTGAGGTCTTTACCGCTTAAACTTTGATAGCGCTCTAGGGCTTGAGTATAGCTGCCAAACTGACTGTCGAGCTGCGCTTGTAGGAAGGTGCCGCGCAACTGTTCCTCATTATTCAGCGCGTGATACTGAATAGATTGAACAAGACTCAATGCGCGGTAGGGTTGGCCTGAAGCTAGGGCAAGTTCTGCCTGAATCAGCGCTTCACGCATGGCGACAAGTTCGGGTTCGCTGGGCGGGGGTAATACTTCTGCCTCATCTTGCCTAGGAGCGACGATTTGCTCTTGTGGCTTCACGCTGGGTTTGCTGGGTGTTTGGCCGCAGCTGGCAAGCAGTGCGCTCAAGCCAATTAGAGTCAGTGATGTGAGCAGTGCATTGTGCTTCATGGTATCGTTAGCGCTTGGCTCGCCCTATTTAAGGAGCATACGTTGGAATCGGGTTTGTATATTGTAGCAACACCTATTGGACATTTGGATGATATCACGCTTCGCGCCTTGCGCATCCTGAAGGATGTGGAATTACTGGCTGCCGAAGATACGCGTCACACGCGTAAGTTGCTGCAATATCACGGCATAGAACGCTCAGTGACAACTTACCATGAGCATTCCTCAACGGATGCGATGATTGAGAAGATACGATCGATCTGCGATAGCGGCGGTGCTTGCGCTTTGGTGAGTGACGCCGGGACCCCACTAATTTCAGACCCGGGTTATCAGCTTGTCCGCGCCGCGCAAGACGCGGGCATTCGAGTCGTGCCTATTCCCGGTCCCAGTGCAACCATCGCGGCTGTTTCGGCCGCGGGCTTGCCGTCAGATCGCTTCTTGTTTGTTGGTTTTGGGCCTGCCAAAGACAGCGCGAGACGCACTTGGTTGGCGAGTTTCGCGTTTGAGGCGGCGACGTTGATTTTTTACGAAGCGCCTCACCGAATTGTGTCGATGTTGGCGGATGCCGTGGCGGTTTATGGTGCGGAACGCGAGGCTTGTATTTGCCGAGAGCTGACAAAAACTTTTGAGACGATTCGGCGCGGAACCCTGGGTGAATTGGTCGAGTTCGTGGCTCAAGACAGTAATCAGCAGCGGGGAGAGTTTGTTGTGCTGGTGCGCGGTAGCGACCAGGCGGAAGCCGACTTTGGCGAGCAAGAGCAAGAGCTGTTGGGTCAGATTGCTGAGTACGCGCCCCCCAAAGTAGCTGCAGCGATGGTGGCCGACTACCTCGGGTTAAAGAAAAAGCCTTTGTACGAGTGGTTGTTAGACAACAAGAATTCGGTTGCTTGAAACGCCTACACGGGGTAACCTCGCGGCGAGTCGGTCAGGCGATCGCTGGAAGCTACTGCTTCTGGAGGAAAGTCCGGGCTCCATAGGGTAGAGTGCCAGGTAACGCCTGGGGGGCGCGAGCCTACGGAAAGTGCAGCAGAAAGGAAACCGCCAACCTCGGTTGGTAAGGGTGAAAAGGTGCGGTAAGAGCGCACCGCAAATCTGGTAACAGATTTGGCGATGGTAAACCCCACTCGGAGCAAGACCAAATAGGAACTCATTAGCCGTGACCCGCGGTGAGTTCGGGTAGGTCGCTACAGGCTGATGGCGACATCAGTCGCAGAGGAATGATCGTCCACGACAGAACCCGGCTTATCGACCGACTCTTTTTTATACTTTTTAGTATTAAAAGAACAAATCTTTATTCTTTTTTTTGATTTTCCTTAAAGTAGAATATAACTACATGGCCTTAGGGTTGTGTTAATCCGTAAAAATTCTTAAGTATTAGGTGCTGCTGGCATCCATCGCTACCCTAAACCTAGGGTGCTAATTGACTGAAATAGCAACATTTTTCCAATTTTCGTCTCCTTGACAGGGGTGTTCGTGCACCTCTATAGTGTCGCAAAGTGGAGAAAAGTGGGTAAATCTGGTTTTTTGTGGATTTGCCGAGATAAAAAAGGGGCGGTTTTCAGTGTTTAGAGGCGTGCATCACATCAATATGGATGCGAAAGGGCGATTGGCAATTCCTGCCAAGCATCGCGAGCCTCTGCTCGGCCATTGCTCTGGTGAGGTCGTTATTACCATCGATACACAGGTGGCGTGTCTGGCCTTGTACCCTCTGCCCGAATGGGAAGTGATCCAAGATCAAATTCAGGCTTTGCCCGCCTTAAAGCCTGCGGTTAAACGTTTTCAGCGCCTCACTTTGGGCTACGCCACCGATTTAGAGATGGATGCTAATGGCCGATTGTTGCTTCCCGCCCCTCTGCGAGAGTACGCCAACCTAGATAAGAAGCTGGTCTTGGTGGGACAGGGTAACAAGCTGGAAATATGGTCAGAAAACTTGTGGTTGTCCGAGCGAGATAAAGCGTTGTTGGAATCCGGTGCCGATACTGAGCTTCCGGAAGAACTCATGTCACTCACACTGTAGGTGTCAGGATGCACGAGTCGGTATTGCTAGAAGAGTCGCTGCAAGGGCTGGTTGGTCCTTTGTCGGGCCGCTATGTCGACGGCACCTTTGGTCGTGGTGGTCACACCCGCGCGCTCTTGGCTCTGCTGAATGATGACGCTGCCGTCCTAGTAATGGATAAAGACCCACAAGCTATCGAAGTTGCCCAGGCCTTGGCGGCTGAAGACGCCCGAGTATCGGTTTATCACGGTAGCTTCGCCGATTTGCCTGATGCCTTGCGTCAATTGGGTTGGGTGGGTGTTGATGGTGTGCTACTGGATTTAGGCGTTTCTAGTCCTCAGTTAGATCAAGATGAACGTGGCTTTTCTTTTCAGCGCCAAGGTCCTCTGGACATGCGTATGGATAACTCAAGCGGACAAACGGTGGCTGAGTATCTGCAGTGGGTCTCTGAGACTGATTTGATCTCGGTGCTGCGCGACTATGGTGAAGAGCGTTTTGCGCGTCGCATTGCGGCCGCCATTGTAAAGGCCCGCGCTGACAGCCCCATCACAACGACCTTGCAACTCGCCGAGCTCGTTAAAGTCGCGCATCCGCGTTGGGAAAAACACAAGCATCCGGCCACTCGAACCTTTCAGGCCTTGCGAATTGCGATTAACCGAGAACTTGAGGACTTAGATGTCCTGCTAGACGCTGTGGTGGATTGCTTGTCGCCCGGCGGTCGTTTGGCGGTTATCAGCTTTCACTCTTTAGAAGACCGCAAGGTGAAGCAATTTATGCGTAAGGCTTCTCAGGGGCCGAAGATCCCCCGCGGTGTTCCCGTGCAGGGTGACGCAATGCGAGGCCCCTTGGCTTTAGTGGGTAAAGCCATAAAGCCATCGGAGCGTGAAGTACAGACAAATGTCCGCGCGCGGAGTGCCGTGCTCAGAATTGCGGAGCGTCGGCGATGAGTTTGCGTATGTGGCAAGTCATATTGCTGGCACTTGCTGTGGTGTTGAGCGGTTTTGCCGTTATTGGTGTAACCCAGCAAACGCGTAATGTGACCACGCAGCTGCAGGTGGCCGAGAGTCGCCAGTGGTTTTTGCGTGACGAGTCGAGTCGCCTGTTGCTCGAGTTGAGTACGTACACGCGCATGGATCGCGTCGACGATATCAGTGCCGATATGGACATGGTGGCAGCATCGCCGACTCAAATACGGGTGGTGCCTAGTGAGTAGGGTTGCCGGTGAGGTCCAGGTGAGCTCTTGGCGTTTTCTGCTGTGCCTCGCCTTTTTACTGGTTCTGGCGGTGGCCTTAATAGGGCGTTTGGCCATGTTGCAGTTGCTGGATGTCGAGCAGGGACAACAGTTTTTACAGAGTCAGGGCGATGCGAGAACCGTGCGCTACGCCCAAATTCCAGCACATCGTGGGGCGATTTTAGATCGTAGCGGCCAGCCTTTAGCCGTCTCGACACCCGTGCTGACCCTGTCTTTAAATCCGCAGCAGTTTGATGTCTCTAATCTAGATACCCTGGCTCGTCTCTTGACGCTTGACGCTAAAGAGCTCAAACAAAGGTTTCAGCAGTATCAAGACCGCCAATTCATGTATGTCAAAAAACACGTGACTCCCGAACAGGCAGCACCCGTGTTGGCGAGTGGCATGCCTGGTCTGGTAGCGCAACGTGACTATAAGCGTTTTTATCCCGCGGCTGATCTGACCGCGCAGCTGATCGGTTTGACGGGCGACAGCGATACGGGTTTATCCGGCCTAGAACTTGCCTTCGATCACGTGCTGAGTGGAACCCCCGGGCGGAAAAAATACATTAAAGACCGATCAGGCAAGGCGATTCGCGACGTTGGTATTGAGTCAACAGCCGCTGACGGGCGCGATGTGCGGCTCAGTATCGACTTGCGCCTGCAGTATGTTCAATACCGCGCGTTGCAGTCTGTAGTGGCAAGATCTGAGGCCATGGGGGCCTCAGCAATTACGATCGATAGTCATACCGGTGAGATTTTGGCGGTGTCGAACTATCCCAGTTTTAACCCCAACGATCGCAGTACATTTTCGGCCAGTGCGGCTCGTAACCGAGTGTTCGTTGATCAGTACGAGCCGGGCTCTACCTTAAAGGCTCTGACGGCGGTAGCGGCGCTAGAGACGGGGCGTTACACCGCCGACACGGTCTTTGAAACCAGTCCCGGCTGGATGGTGGTGCAAGGTAAAACCTTTAAAGACCCGGTCGATTACGGGCAGCTCACCCTGGCCGGCGTTCTGGCAAAATCAAGCCAAATTGGGACCACAAAGCTGGCCTTGGATATTGGGCGTGATTCGCTGCTGCCGGTGTTGCAGCGTTTTGGTGTTGGGCAGCCGCTCGGGACTGGGTTTCCCGGTGAAACGGCAGGTATGTTGCCGCAGCAGTCGCGCTGGAGCGACATCGAGCAAGCAACACTCGCTTTTGGTTATGGTGTGACGGTGTCACCGGCTCAGCTGGCGGCATTTTATGGGGCCATTGCCAATTATGGTCGCTTACAACCGCTGACCTTGGTTGCTACTGCCGAGGCAAACATGCCACCCGCGATGCCGGTGACAACGCCTGCGATAGCGTCTGAACTGCGCGCTATGCTGGGCGCAGTAACGGGCAAGGGTGGCACGGGTATTCTGGCTAACGTGCCTGGCTTCAGCGTGGCGGGTAAAACGGGAACCGTGCACAAAGCTGGTGCCGGTGGTTACGATCGCAAGCGCTATATCGCTTGGTTTGCCGGTATGGCTCCGGCCGACAACCCTCGCTTTGTGACGGTTGTCATGGTCAACGAGCCCAAAGGCGAGTCGGTGGGTGGAGGCGCAATTGCCGCGCCCGTTTTCGCCGATATGACGGCTGCTATGTTGAGAATTTTGGGTGAATCGCCCAATCAGCAATCCCCAGTTATTCAGTTAGCCGCCGCAGCGCAGGCCCTAGCGGGGGAATCAAGCGATGGCTGAGCGCGTCGTGATGTTGTCAGAGTTGTGCGCAGATTTGGGTCGCTGCCTGCGCGACGCGAAGATTACGGGCATTGTAACGGACAGTCGCGCTGCATCGCTCGGTAGTCTATTCATCGCGGTGCCCGGGCATACGCACCAAGGTGTCAATTTCGTGAACGATGCGGTGGCTCGCGGTGCCAGTGGAATTATCGCTGACGAGGAAATGAACTTACCCGACCATATAGGTCTAGTGGTGGTGAGCGATGTGCGAGCGACCTCGGGTATTGTTGCGATGCGATTTTTTGAAACGGATAAGCAGGAGCTGCGAACGCTTGCAGTAACGGGTACTAACGGTAAAACCTCGACGGTGCAGTTACTGGCACAGTTGCTGGGGGAGCTCGAGCAAGCCGCGGCGACGGTTGGGACTTTAGGTTTTCAGCTGCCCACTGGATTCAGTCCCAGCAGCAATACCACACCTGATGTGGTTGAAATTCACCGGTTTTTGGCCTCAGCGGCCGCGCAGAACGTGCGTTGGGCTGCACTCGAGGCGTCGTCACATGGTCTGGTGCAAAATCGCCTGACCGGGTTAAATATCACCACTGCGGCTATCACGAATATTACCCAAGATCACTTGGATTATCACGGCACGATGAGCGAGTACATTGCCGCTAAAGCCAAAATTTTGGCGTTACCGGAGTTGCGTGCAGTGGTACTGGATTTGGACAACCCTGAGGTGCGTGCTTTGCGACAGCAAGTGCCCACTAACGTACAGGTGTTAGGGTTTACCTTGGGCGAAGTTGCTGACGCTGATGCAGTGGTTGTCGCTCAGTATGACGCTGACGGTACGACGGCGACCGTGCGACTGGAGGGATTTGAATATCGCCTACAGTTGCCCTTGGTGGGTGAGTTTTATTTGCGCAATACCCTAACTGCGTTGTTTATGCTGTGGGCGGAAGGTCTGCGTTTTGAAGATTTAGTCGCCGCGGCCGGAAGACTGCGAGGTGTTCCAGGTCGGCTGGAACGCGTTGGCTTAGACAGCGATGTGGCCGTTTACGTCGATTATGCGCATACGCCTGATGCTATAGCGCGGGTGTTGCAGGTGCTCAGACCTACAGTCAAAAACGATTTATGGGTGGTATTTGGTTGTGGCGGCGATCGCGACAAATCGAAGCGTCCATTGATGGGGCAGGCTGCGGCAGAAGGCGCCGACTGGGTGGTGTTGACCAGCGACAACCCGAGAGCGGAGAACCCGTCTAAGATACTGGACGATATTCGAGTTGGCTGCGCCCATGCGCGTTTGGTCATAGAGGACCGCGCCGTCGCCATTGAATCGGCGATTATGGCAGCGTCCCCTGGTGACACGCTGGTGATCGCTGGCAAAGGCCACGAGACCGAACAGATTATTGGCGATGTTGCGTTTCCTTTTTCGGATCGGGAAGTCGCGCAAGCTGCTTTGGACTTGAGGAAATGCGCATGAACACCCGTATTTCCTCTGATCAGTTAGCCTTCTTGCTGGACGCGCAAACTCGCGGTTCAGCGGCGACTATTCATGGTTTGAATTTCGACTCGCGCCAGGTTCAGGCGGGTGATTTGTTTGTCGCGTTTAAAGGTGACAAAGCCGACGGACATGACTATGTCGAAGCGGCTCGTGCGCGAGGCGCTGTCGCAGCCCTAGTCGAACGTTGGGTGCCGGTTGAGATCACACAGATTAAAGTTGAGAATTGCTTGTCTGCCCTAGCTGACTGGGCAAAAAGCGTCCGCCAATCGTCTGCCGCAACCTTTGTGGGCATTACCGGAAGTGCCGGAAAGACCACGGTAAAATCGACAGTTGCCCATATCCTGAGCGCACAGGGTGCCACCAGTGCGACGCAGGGAAACTACAACAACGAGATTGGGGTACCGCTCACCCTGTTAGAGCTGGGTCCAGAGGATCAATTTGCCGTAGTGGAAATGGGTGCTCGCTTTCAGGGTGATATTGCCTATTTGTGTGCTGTGGTCGAACCCAATGTGCGAATTCTAACGGCGGTGCTGCCGGCTCATATGGAAACCTTTGGGTCGATCGAGGTGATAGCGCAGACCAAAGGTGAAATCTTTGATGGTATGAAGCCGACGGATGTTGCTGTTATGCCCGGAGACTCACCTTACCTCAGTGCTTGGCAAAATAGAGCGGCCGGCAAGATTGTGACCTTTGGTTACTCCGATGCCAATGATATTCAGGTCTTGGAGGTGTCTGACCGAGGATTTTCAGGCCTTGCTCTGCGACTGAGAACCCCTGCAGGAGAGTGCGAGGTGGTTTCTGGTTTAGTCGGCGCTCACAACGCGTCTAACATTGCGGCCAGTGTCGCGGCCTGTTTGGCCTGCGGTATGAGCTTAGACAGGATCGTTGCGCAGGTGGCCTCTGTTCAAGCCGTTCAAGGGCGTCTTGCTCGAATTACCTTGTCAGATCAAACCACCTTGGTGGATGACTCTTACAACGCGAGCCCTGAAGCGATGCGTCAGGCTTTAGCGGCGCTGGAGCGCAGCCAGGGGGCGCGTCTCGCCATACTGGGACCCATGGCCGAGTTGGGTGCAAATAGCGACGAGTATCATCGGCAAGTTATTGAGCAAGCGCTCGCTGGATCAGTGAACGAGATTTGGTTGAGCGGTACAACTTGGCCTGACTTAACAGATAGCCGCCTGCGATACTTTGCCGATACTCAGGCCATCATAGATGAATTGCGCAGTCTACCCGCGTTCGATTGGATTTTAGTAAAGGCTTCGCGCAGTGCGCGGTTGGATCGTGTTGCTTCTCATTTGCAGACGCTTGGGGGTGCAGCATGCTAGTGTGGTTGAGCGAGTACTTAAGCCAATTTGATACCTCGTTTCGAGTATTCGGCTATTTAACACTGCGCAGCATATTAGCGGCCGGAACGGCCCTTGCCATTGCACTGATCACTGGTCCAGCCACGATCCGCTACCTACATCGTTTAAAAGTTGGCCAAGCGGTTCGCGATGACGGCCCACAAACGCATCTCGTCAAAGCCGGAACACCCACCATGGGTGGTATTTTAATTTTAAGCTCGGTTGCGCTGAGCACTTTGTTATGGGGTGACCTTGAAAATCAATATGTTTGGGTAACCCTATTGGTCACCCTAGGTTTTGGTATTGTGGGCTGGGTCGATGACTATCGAAAAGTCGTCGAACGCGATTCGCGCGGCCTGCCTGCGCGCTGGAAGTATTTCTGGCAATCGCTATTAGGATTGGCGGCGGCGTATTATCTCTATGCCTTCTCAGGTCTGGATGCAATGACCGAACTGTATGTGCCCTTCCTGAAGGATTGGATCGTACCTTTAGGTTGGTTTTCGATTGTGCTGACCTACTTTGTAATTGTCGGTGGCAGCAATGCCGTGAATTTAACCGACGGCCTCGACGGCCTCGCTATTTTGCCCTCGGTCATGGTGGGATCGGCTCTGGGTATTATCGCCTACCTGACAGGGCGAGTGGACTTTGCGGAATATTTGTTTATTCCTTACGTCCCGGGCAGCGGAGAATTGGCGGTCTTTTGTGGTGCGATTGCCGGGGCTGGCCTTGGGTTTCTGTGGTTTAACACCTACCCAGCCCAAGTCTTTATGGGCGACGTTGGTGCGCTGGCCTTAGGCGCCGCGTTGGGCTGTGTGGCGGTGATTACTCGGCACGAAATCGTTTTCTTCATCATGGGTGGCATTTTCGTACTGGAAACTGTGTCGGTCATTATTCAGGTGGCCTCGTTCAAACTCACCGGTAAACGCGTGTTTCGAATGGCACCTATTCATCATCACTACGAGTTGAAGGGATGGCCGGAGCCCAGAGTTATCGTGCGCTTTTGGATTATTACGGTCATGTTGGTCTTGTTTGGTCTTGCGACCCTGAAGTTGAGGTAGACGCATGAACGTATCCTCACGCCAACAGCTCATCGCCACTGACCAACGCTACCTCGTGGTGGGTTTGGGTGAGACCGGTATGTCGGTAGTAAACCACTTGCGTGCTCAGGGTAAAACTGTGAGTGTGGTGGATACACGCAAGCAGCCACCCAATACCTCATGGCTTAAAGATGTGCATCCTGAGGTTCCCTTGTACCACGAGAGCGCGCCGCAAGATTATTATGATTCCAGCGTCACCTGGGTGGTAAGCCCCGGTATCGCCCTAAGCGAACCCATGGTAATCGAAGCGCAGGCCAGCGGTGCCTTGGTTTTGGGTGACTTGGATTTATTCATGGAAGCTGCCAGGGCGCCGGTCATTGGTATTACTGGCTCCAACGGCAAGTCCACGGTAACAACCCTGGTTGGCGAGATGCTGTCCAAAGCCGGACTGCGGGCCGCAGTAGGCGGTAATTTATCGCCCGCGGCGCTAGCCATTCTTGATGATGACATCGAAGTGTATGTGCTCGAGATGTCCAGCTTTCAGTTAGAGCGCTCGAGCGCTCTGGGTTTGGATGTCGCGGTTGTTTTGAACGTCACCGCGGATCACATCGACCACCATGGCTCAATGGCCGCTTACCACGCGGCAAAACACCGCATTTTTAGAAAGGCTAAAACGGCTGTGGTCAATGACGATGACGTGCTGACCCAACCTTTAGTCGATAGCACCGTGCGAGTGATTCGTTATGGTGCAAAAGCTCATCGCGATGCTGAGTTTAAATTGTTGAACGATGCCCTGTGGGTGGGCGTTAGCAAGATTATTGACGTGTCTGAAATGGCTTTGCCGGGGCGGCACAATCACCTTAATGCTTTGGTCGCTTGTGCCATAGCCGCTTGTTTTGACGTCACTCCCGAGTCGATGGCGGCGACTTTACGAACCTTTAGTGGGTTACCTCACCGTTGCCGAGTCGTGCAAACCATCGCCGGTGTAACCTACGTCAATGACTCCAAAGCGACGAATGTCGGTGCGGCCTTGGCTGCCATTCAAGGGCTTGGCCCAAACAGTGATCTTGTATTGCTGGCCGGGGGGCTGGGTAAGGGGCAAGATTTTAGTGCCTTGGTGGCCGCCATCAACCGCTATGTCCGCGAAGTGGTCGTATTCGGTGAAGCTGCAGGCGAATTGGCGGCTCTACCCCTGTTGAGACCTGCGATTCAAGTCGAGAATTTGCAGCAGGCGGTTAGCCGAGCCGCCGAAATTGCTCAGCCCGGCGATACCGTTTTGTTGTCGCCAGCTTGCGCGAGCATGGATCAGTTTAAAAATTATCAAGACCGCGGTGACCAGTTCGTGTATTTCGTTTCATCACTGCCTGGAGGAGCCCATGAATAGTGTGGTGACCTCTAACCCAGCTGCTGCTGCGTTCGACCGTTGGCTAATCACTTGCATCTGTGTGTTGTGCTGTGTGGGTTTGCTGGCCATCGCCAGCGCCTCGGTTGACTACGCAGAAACGACCTACGGATGGGCGTGGTATCACGCGATGAAGCATGCAATCTATCTGTGCGTCGCGACCCTTGCCGCCGCCCTGGTGTATCAGATTCCTCCGCGCTTCTGGGACGGTACCTCGTGGATCTGGTTGTTGATCGCAATCGCTTTATTGGTGGTTGTTCTTATTCCGGGTGTTGGGCGCGAAGTGAATGGCGCACAGCGCTGGATTCCACTGGTGATCGTGAATCTGCAGCCCTCTGAGGTGGCGAAAGCGGCGTTGGTACTGTTCTTGGCGTCTTACTTGCGTCGTCGCGAAGACGAGGTCCGTGAAAGTTGGACAGGCTTCTTCAAGCCGCTCGTGATTCTTGGCATTTTGAGCGTGTTGTTACTGTTAGAGCCGGATTTTGGTGCCACGGTAATTGTCTGCGGAACGGCCTTAGGCATGCTGTTTCTGGCCGGCGTTCGCTTGATGCAGTTCACGATTGTTGCGCTAGGTTTGGCGTTGATCGGTGTGGGTATGGTGGCCTTTGCCCCGTATCGCTTACAACGCTTTTTGGCCTACCAAGATCCGTGGGCAGACCCCTTTAACACTGGCTTTCAGCTCACTCAATCTTTAATTGCTTTTGGTCGTGGCGAGTTGGCCGGCGTGGGTTTTGGTCAGTCGGTCCAGAAGTTGTTCTACTTGCCAGAAGCCCACACCGATTTTGTGTTCTCAATTTGGGCCGAGGAAACCGGTTTTATTGGCTCGATCTGTCTACTGTTGGTGTTTATCGCGCTAATTTCGCGTTTGCTGTGGTGGAGCCGCCGGGCGCTGACTGTGCAGCGTACCTTCGAGAGTCACGTCTTCGCCGGAATTGCCTTTATGCTCGCTGGCCAAGTCTTTGTCAGTATGGGCATGAGCATGGGTTTGCTCCCCACTAAAGGCCTAACGCTGCCCATGATCAGCTTTGGCGGGAGCTCTTTGATTGTGACTCTGTGTTTGTTGGCGATAGCTCTGCGCATGACGCGAGAGTGTGACAAACCCGAACCAAGGAGGCCTAGGTCATGAAGAAGGCTCCTTTAGTGATGATGATGGCAGGTGGCACAGGTGGTCATATCTTTCCGGCATTGGCGGTGGCAAAAGCGCTGGAGGCCAAAGGCTATCGGGTTAGCTGGTTGGGCACGCAAGCTGGGTTAGAGGCGCGTATCGTTCCGGCAGCGGGCATTCCTCTGCACAACTTATCCGTCAGGGGCCTGCGCGGCAAATCGTTGACGAGTATCGTCAGTGGTGTCGCTCGACTAATCTGGTCTATTGAACAGGCCACGTTTTTGATGTTGCGCCATCGACCTTCCTTGGTTATCGGTATGGGGGGCTACGTTGCGGCCCCGGGTGGTGTCGCTGCGATGTTGATGGGGCGCCCGCTATTTATTCACGAGCAGAATGCCGTCGCGGGTAGCACCAACCGATGGTTGCGCCGAATTGCGTCGCGTGTCTTTGCCGCGTTCGACGGTGCCTTTGATGCTTCGGTCAACGCTGAGGTGGTGGGTAACCCAGTGCGCTCCGAAATTGCTGCAGTCGGAGAACAGCGTCAAACCTTCGATGGCCAACGCGATCTACGCGTATTGGTACTGGGTGGTTCGCAGGGTGCTTTGGCGATCAACCGAGTCATTCCCGATGCAGTCGCGCAATTTGAGACTAACGAAGCCAGCTATGGCTTATCTGTGTGGCACCAAGTTGGACAAGCACACACGGCCGATGTTGGCGCAATGTATGCCGCTCGGGGTATCACGCACGTGCGTATCTCACCTTTTATTGAAGATATGGCCGCAGCCTTTGCTTGGGCTGATGTCGTTGTCGCTCGAGCGGGTGCTCTCACCTGTTCTGAGCTGTTAGCCGCGGCGTGTCCTGCGGCGCTGATACCTCTACCCATTGCCATTGATGATCATCAACGTAAAAACGCGCAGCACTTAGTAAACGCCGGTGCGGCGATTGTAATCGAGCAAGACAATCTCAACGCATCCGATTTGTCGAGCCAATGGGCTCAGTGGTTGCGTCAACCTGAGACTTTAGCGGCGATGTCTCGAGCCGCGAAACAGGCGGCTAAAACGGACGCGACTGCTCGTATTGTGCAAGCTTGTGAGGAGGTGCTAAGTGGCGCGTAATCCTCAAAGTTTTGCTGTGCCAGCTATGCGTCGCATTAAGCGTATTCACTTTATTGGCGTAGGCGGTTCGGGTATGAGCGGTATCGCCGAAGTGTTGGCGAATCTAGGCTATCAAGTGTCGGGCTCTGATATGCGCGAGTCGGCGGTTACCGAACGTTTGATCCGAGCGGGTGTCGAGGTGTTTATCGGGCATTCAGCGGACTACATCAAGGATGTGGATGTCGTTGTGACTTCCACAGCAGTGGCGGCTGATAATGTGGAATATCAAGCGGCGCGCGATGCGCGTATTCCAACCGTGCCGCGCGCACAGATGCTGGCTGAGCTTATGCGCTATCGCCACGGTATTGCGGTGGCTGGAACGCACGGTAAAACGACGACGACCAGTATGATCGCTTCAGTATTTGCCGCAGCAGGGCTCGACCCCACGTACGTCATTGGCGGTCGGGTCAATCAATCCGGTAGTAATGCGAAACTAGGCGCCAGTCACTACCTGATTGCTGAGGCAGATGAGAGTGACGCATCATTCTTACACTTAACGCCAATGGTATCGGTGGTGACCAACATCGAAGCGGACCACATGGATACCTACGGTGGCGATTTACAGCAGCTTCGCAAAACTTTTATCGAGTTTTTGCATAATCTCCCGTTCTACGGGTCGGCAGTGTTGTGCCTAGATGACCCAGAAATCAAAGCACTGATTCCTCAGATTAACCGGTCGATATTGACCTATGGTCAAGACTCTGACGCCGACTACTGCATCCGCAGCATTAAAGCCGCCGGTGCCGCCAGCGATTTTCAACTGCAGACGCCCAATCATGGGGTGCTGCCGCTGCGGGTTAACTCACCCGGTTTACACAATGTGCTCAACGCTGCAGCCACCGCGGCTGTTGCCTTAGATGAGGGCTTACCGGCTGCCGCCGTGCAAGATGGTTTGGCCAACTTCGCTGGTGTGGGGCGACGTTTTGAGCAGTTGGGACGTTTGCAGCACGCGCGTGGACAAGCGGTTTTGGTTGACGACTACGGCCATCACCCTACGGAGGTGGAGGCGACCTTAAATTCTGCGGCTCAAGTGTGGCCCGAATCACGTGTGGTTATGGTGTATCAACCGCATCGCTTTACCCGTACACGTGATCTTTACGACGACTTCGTGCGGGTATTAAGCCGCTGCGATGTCTTAATTTTATTGGATGTTTATGCGGCCGGTGAGGCAGAAATACCGGGCGCGGACAGTAAATCATTGGCTCGTAGCATTCGCCAGCGAGGTCTCGTTGACCCCATCTATGCTGCGGGCATTGATGAAGTTCCTGAGTTGTTGGCCTCGGTTCTTGCCGCCGATGATGTCTTGATTACCCAAGGTGCGGGCAACATTACGTCTCTGGCGCACAATTTGGTGCAAGTTGATTACGAGGGCCTTAAGCATGTTAACTAAAGCCCTTGATCAATGCGTAGTCGCTGTCCTGTTAGGTGGCACTTCATCAGAGCGAGAAGTGTCGTTGATGAGTGGAGCGACAGTGGTCGACAATTTAGCACCTCTGTGCGCACAGGTGCGATCGGTCGATCCAGTGAACAGCGATTGGCTCGAACAGCTCGATGGCGTCGATTTTGTGTTTAATATCTTGCACGGTGGCTCGGGCGAGAATGGTTCGGTGCAGGGTTTATTGGCGACATTAGGCTTGCCGCAATCGGGTTCAGGTGTGCTCGGTGCAGCACTGGGAATGGATAAGTTGCGCAGCAAAGCGATTTGGCGGGATGCGGGTTTGCCTGTTGCTGAAGCCGCTGTATTGGCGTCTGACACCGATTTTGAAGCGGTCATACAGTCCCTTGGTGAGGTCTTTGTAAAACCAGCGTATGAAGGCTCTAGTATCGGCATGAGCATAGCGAGCTCAGCGGAAGAGCTGGCCCAGGCCTATGCCAACGCGAGCCTCTACCACGGCCCAGTCTTTGCCGAGCGTCGCATTGTGGGTGAAGAGTACACCGTCGCTATTTTGGGTGATCGCGCGCTACCTGCTATTCGCTTGCAGGCCACCGAAACCTTTTATGACTACCACGCTAAGTATGTCTCGAATGATACCCAGTACTTTTGCCCCTGCGGCTTAAGTGAAGAGCGAGAAGCCGAGCTCGCGAACTTAGCGCTTGCGGCTTTTCATGCGATTGATTGTGCTGTTTGGGGCAGAGTCGATTTTATGGTGGATCAGCAGGGGCAATCCTACATCCTCGAAGCCAACACGGTGCCTGGAATGACCTCGCACAGTCTAGTCCCAATGGCTGCCAAAGCCGCAGGCTTGAGTTTGCAGGACTTACTGCGCGAGATTATCGAGTTGAGCCTGGCTCGAGTAGAGGTGCGCTCATGAAGAAGGCCCAGCTACTGCAAAAATACTACTCAGCGCTGGCGCAGGCTCGTCGTATGGGTCAGTCACTACCTTCTGTCCTAGCCGTTGTCCTGGTATTGGCGGGCGCTATAACCGTGTTGGTTAAGATTATGACTCAGCCTCTGGAGCGGGTCGTCATTGTGGGCGAAATCGGCGAGTTACACCGTCAGGCGCTGCAAGGGTGGCTGGTTGAAAACGTCGCTGAAACCGCAGCCGACTGGGAGCTAGAGCAAACCGAAGTCTTAGTCGAGGCGCTGCCTTGGATTCAAAGTGCGGCGGCTACACGGGTGTGGCCGAATACCATGCGCCTAGAGATAAAGCCTCACACGCCGGTTGCCCTGTGGGGTGACGGGTCGTTCTTGAATTCTGAGGGACAGGTGTTTGAGCCCGTGCCGGGGAGCCAAGGGCTGGTGTTACCAAAGCTCTCGGGCGATTTAAATCAGCAGTCAGAGCTTATGGATCTGTATCTGCAATTGTCAGGTCTGCTGGGCGACAAAACGCTTCGTCTTGACAGCTTGAGCATGGACTCATTGGGACAATTGAGCGTGCTAATGCACAACGGCTCCACGGTGAAGCTTGGGCGTCGCGCGCAACTGACGCGCTTTCAGCGGTTTTTAGAATGGCATGAGCGTTACGGTGCTGACAGCGACGCAGCTTTGGCGATTGATGTGCGCTATCGCAACGCCTTGGCCGTGGCAAATCCAAATCAAGTGCAGGTGCTTTCGGGTTTCGCGAGCCGAAGCGGAAGGGGAGATTAATATGGTGAGTCAGACACAAAACCGAATCATTGTGGGGCTCGATATTGGCACATCAAAAGTCGTTGCCTTGGTGGCCGAGGTCGATGCCAATGGTGATATCGAAATCATCGGCATGGGATCACACCCTTCGCGCGGTATGAAAAAGGGTGTTGTAGTCAATATCGAGTCTACGGTTCAGTCGGTGCAGCGCGCGATTGAAGAAGCTGAGTTGATGGCAGGCTGCCAGATTAGCTCGGTGTATGTCGGTATTGCGGGGAGTCATGTGCGCAGCTTGAATTCGCACGGCATTGTGGCGATTAAAGATGGCGAGGTGATCGAGGCTGACCTCGAGCGCGTGCTGGATGCCGCGCAAGCGGTCGCGATTCCTGCGGACCAAAAAATTCTTCACATACTGCCGCAGGAGTACGTGATCGACAATCAGGAGGGTATTCGTGAGCCCTTGGGGATGTCGGGCGTGCGTTTAGAAGCAAAAGTGCATCTGGTTACCTGCGCCGTAAACGCGGCCCAGAACATCGAAAAGTGCATTAAGCGCTGCGGTTTAGACGTTGATGAAATTATCCTTGAACAGGTCGCTTCGAGCTACTCGGTGCTGACCGACGACGAACGCGAATTAGGCGTCTGTATGGTGGATATTGGTGGCGGTACCAGCGATATCGCTATCTACACCGAGGGCTCGATTCGTCACACCGGAGTCATTCCGATCGCGGGTGATCAAGTCACTAACGACATCGCTATGGCTTTGCGGACCCCCACGCAATACGCCGAAGAAATCAAGATCAAATACGCCTGTGCCCTGACTCAGTTGGCCTCGGCAGACGAGACCATCAAAGTGCCCAGCGTCGGTGATCGCCCGCCACGGGATTTGTCGCGCCAATCGCTTGCGGAAGTCGTAGAGCCAAGGTATGACGAGCTGTTTACCTTGGTCCAAGCCGAGCTGCGTCGCAGCGGCTTTGAAGACCTTATTCCTGCGGGTGTCGTCCTAACCGGCGGGACTTCGAAGATGGAAGGTGTGGTTGAGCTTGCCGAAGAGATCTTTCACATGCCCGTACGTGTAGGAGCTCCGACACGGGTCAAAGGCTTAACTGACATTGTCCGCAACCCAATTTATGCAACGGCAGTAGGCTTGCTGGAATACGGCGCAGCACATTCACGCCAGAACAACGCCAAAGGCCGTCGCAAACGTGCTGAAGGTCCAGGTTTGCTGGCCAAGTTGAAAGAGTGGATGCAATCAAATTATTAAAAGTGCGGCTTAGGCCGTTCTGTGGAGAAACGTCACGTCAGTGACAGGAGAGAGGAAGTAGCTATGTTTGAACTTATTGATAACGTACCAGAATCAGCAGTCATCAAAGTTGTGGGTGTTGGCGGCGGTGGCGGTAATGCCGTGAAGCACATGATTGCGAATCAAATCGAAGGTGTCGATTTTATCTGTGCCAATACCGATGCGCAGGCTTTGAACGATATCGATTCTAAAACGCGCTTACAGTTGGGCGGTGACATCACTAAAGGTTTGGGCGCCGGTGCCAATCCAATGGTGGGACGCGACGCAGCGCTTGCCGACCGCGACCGTATTGCCGAGTCGATTCGCGGCGCGGATATGGTGTTTATTACCGCGGGTATGGGTGGCGGTACGGGTACCGGTGCTGCGCCGGTCGTGGCCGAGGTAGCTCGTGACTTGGGCATCTTGACCGTTGCCGTTGTGACGCGTCCATTCTCGTTTGAAGGTAAAAAACGGAACTCGATCGCGGCTCAAGGTTTGGCCGAACTCGAGCAGTACGTCGACTCGTTAATCACCATCCCGAACGAGCGTCTGCTGGAGGTTTTGGGGAAAAATACCAGCTTATTGGATGCCTTCCGCGAGGCGAATGATGTACTCTTGGGCGCCGTCCAAGGCATTGCAGATTTGATTATCCGTCCGGGTATGATCAACGTCGATTTCGCCGACGTGAAGACCGTTATGTCAGAGATGGGTATGGCCATGATGGGAACGGGCCGAGCTAGCGGCGAAGACCGAGCGCGTGAAGCCGCCGAAAAAGCGATTCAAAGTCCGCTACTCGACGACATCGATCTGCGCGGCGCCCGCGGCATTTTGGTGAACATCACCGCAGGTCTAGATTTGGCTTTAGGCGAGTTCTCTGATGTGGGTGACACGATTGAAGAGTTTGCGTCGGAAGACGCCACCGTTGTGGTGGGTACCGTTATCGACCCAGACATGCACGACGAAATTAAGGTCACTGTGGTCGCAACGGGATTAAATCGCATCGGTGAGGAGAAAAAGCCGATTTCTGTTGTCAAACCCGTAAGCGTGGCTTCATCGGGTGAGGCTAAGCCAGATTACAGGGACTTCGATCGCCCAACGATTAAGCGTCGTCAGGCGGAAGTAGAGGGGAATACAGCGCGTCAGCTGCCCGACCTTGATGCAGGGGGTGATTATTTTGATATTCCTGCGTTCTTGCGTCGCCAAGCGGACTAAGCGCTCATTAACCGCATGCGGCGGTTAACATAAAAGGGCCAACAAGAAGATGATTAGACAACGCACATTGCGCAACCCGATTAAAGCAACGGGTATCGGCTTACACACAGGGGAAAAAGTCTACCTGGGTTTGTCGCCGGCACCGATTGACAACGGCATTGTGTTTCGACGTGTTGATCTGTCACCTCCTGTAGAAATACCCGCCAGAGCGCTTAACGTAGGTGATACTACTCTCTCCACCACCTTGATTGCCGATGGGCAGCGTGTCTCCACCGTTGAACATCTGCTAAGTGCCATGGCGGGCCTTGGCATCGATAACGCGTTTATCGATGTCAGCGCTGCCGAGGTTCCCATTATGGACGGTAGTGCCGGTCCTTTTGTGTTTTTGATTCAATCGGCGGGTATCGAAGAACAGCCCGCCTTGAAACGTTTTATTCGCATCAAGAAAGAAGTGACGGTAACTGATGGTGAAAAAACCGCGACCTTCTTGCCCTTTGATGGCTTTAAAGTGGCGTTTACCATCGACTTTGACCACCCTGTGTTTCGCAACCGCAAAGCCAGTGCAGAGGTCGACTTTTCGAGCACCAGTTTCGTCAAAGAGATTTCGCGCGCACGTACCTTTGGTTTCATGCACGAGATTGAATATTTGCGCTCACAAGGTTTGGCGCGGGGCGGTAGCGTCGATAATGCCATTGTGGTTGACGAATACCGTATTCTGAACGAAGACGGTTTGCGCTACGACGACGAGTTCGTTAAGCACAAAATTCTGGATGCCATTGGCGATTTATACCTCTTAGGCTTTAGCTTAATCGGTGAGTTCCGTGCTCATAAATCGGGTCATGCACTTAACAACCGCCTGCTGCGCAGTTTGTTAGAGCAGGAAGACGCCTGGGAGATGGTCACTTTCGACGATCAAGAGCGTGCCCCAATCTCTTACGCAACCTCGTCGGCGCTGGCAGTTTAATTTACTGCTTGCATTTGTGACTTTTTGACGCCCAAGGTTGCCTTCTAACCTTGGAGTTTGCACCCCTGTTGTGGCATATTGTGCGCCTACTATTCCTATGGCGTAGCCGCTACTCATGAGTTTTAAGTTCCCTGGCAAACTACCTTATCGTGCGATGAGCGAAGACTGGCGACGCTGGTCTAAGACGCTTGCGTCGGCGCTGTTGGTGGGTCTGCCATTGGGTCTGAGTGCGCAATCGACCGAACCTGGTGAAGACCTTACTTCGCGCGATGTCAGTGAGTGGAAGGCCGAGCAATTCTTTGAGTCGCCCAACTGGTCGACCACACTTGAGTTAAAAGCGCGCGCCACGATTAAGTCATTGGCGGTCAATATTGCGGCCCTGCCGAGCTTAATTGCAGGGGAAGCACCGGCGGCCACGCACCCTCTGTACAAGCCGCAAAGCCACAGCGACTTTGATTGGTCGGCATCGTGGCAGCAAGAGGCACAATTCGGCAGTAACCACAGCGCCGCTTTTTGGGTAGAGCTTGACTGCTCGGACTTAGTGGAAGCTCCAGATGTTGACGCTCGAGCTCAATACAGCGTTACGGGCGACGCCTTGGCGGGCTCTAAACCCAAGCAACAATCCCCCGATTTGTTGGCCTCATGCCCTGCATTACGCCAGTCGACCCATGAGGCGGATGCAGTTCGCCCCCCCATTCCTACTGCACAGACCTGGTACACCTATGGTCGTGTGATCGACCCCTCGGTCTACGCTGATCAAACCTTGTCCTAATCTTTGTTCAAGTGAGCGCCCCGCATACGCGGTAAATTGAACAAACAAGGACAACGACAATGATTTTAAATGCAGTGAAAAAGATTTTTGGCACGCGTAATGACCGCGAGCTCAAGCGTATTGGCAAGTTAGTCAACAAAATTAACGCTTTCGAAGAGACCTTGGCAGCGCTCAATGATGAGGCGCTGGCATCGAAAACGGACGAGTTCAAAGAGCGTTTG
>NZ_CBFHWH010000007.1:0-6746 GCF_965659035.1 Aequoribacter sp.
GGGTCACTGGTTCAAGTCCAGTCGTAGCTACCACCTCGCCTTAAAGCCGTCGCACGAGGGCAAACCAAAATTATTTTGCCCGTCCAAGTTTCGCCACAGAACTCGACGTAGCCGTCAATTCGCCATCACTATTGGTAATAGATCCCTCAAAAAAGGCCGTTTTGTAGCTCGCCTTAATCACACGACCCTCCACTCGCAAAGATCCGGCGCGAGTCGGTGCCAAGTAAGACGTCTTAATTTCGAGCGAGGATACCGCTGTAATACTTTGATCAACAGCAAAAATGGCGTGCGACATCGCCGCATCCAACATCGCGGTAATAAAGCCGCCCTGCACGATATCAATACTGTGACAAAAGTCCTTGCTGACATTAAATTCGAACACGCAGGTCGCCTGCTCTAAATCGACATCAACAATACGCCCGCCCAGCATACGAATGAAACCCGGTGCATGCCCGTTCAAGCCTTCAATTAACTGCGTCTTATCCGTCACTATTTGTAACCCCCCTAAAAAAACGCCACATTGTATGAGATAGCGCCAGCGCTTTAAAACCTAATTCAGCGTCTTTTTCGCGGGCGTAAAAAAACCCGGCTTGGCCGGGTTTTCAGAGTCAGGCCCTAAGACCTACTTATTCTTCGCTTCACGACGCGCTTTGGCTTCTTCGATTACCTTAGCCGACACAGCTGCTGGGCATGGTAGGTAGTGCGAAAACTCCATCGAGAACTGACCGCGACCTGAAGTCATGGTACGCAAATGGCCAATATAGCCAAACATCTCAGACAGAGGCACATCGGCTTTTACACGAACACCGGTAGACGATGGCATTTGGTCTTTAATCATGCCACGACGACGGTTTAAATCACCGATAACGTCACCAACGTGATCTTCAGGCGTGAACACATCCACCTTCATGATCGGTTCAATCAACTGAGGACCGGCTTTTGACATCGACTGACGATATGCGCCACGCGCTGCCAGTTCAAATGCAATTGCCGATGAGTCAACCGCGTGGTAAGAACCATCGTATAACTCGACTTCTACGTCCAGCACGGGGAAGCGAGCCAATGGACCTTCAGCCATCATATTCTCGAAACCCTTCTCAATCGCTGGGAAGAATTCTTTCGGTACGTTACCACCCACAACCGTCGACTTAAAGCTGAAGCCACTGCCCACTTCACCGGGACGGATTCGGTAGTCAATTTTACCGTACTGACCTGAGCCACCCGACTGTTTCTTGTGGGTGTAGCTGTCTTCGACTGCCTGGGTGATGGTTTCGCGATAGGCCACCTGAGGCTGACCAACCACGAGCTCAACACCATAGGTACGCTTAAGAATGTCGATCTTAATGTCTAGGTGCAATTCGCCCATACCCTTAAGAATGGTCTCACCTGAGTCTTCGTCAGTTTCAACGCGGAACGATGGGTCTTCAGCAATCATTTTACCGATCGCGATACCCATTTTCTCTGAGCCACCTTTGTCTTTCGGTGCAACGGCAATCGAGATAACAGGCTCAGGAAACACCATCGCTTCCAGCGTACAAGGGTGATCGACAGAACACAGTGTATGACCCGTTTGCACGTTTTTCATGCCAATACAGGCGAAAATATCACCCGCTTGAACGGTATCGATCTCGTTACGGTCGTTAGCGTGCATCTCTACCATTCGGCCAATTCGCTCGGTTTTACCCGTGGCGGAGTTCAGGATGGTATCGCCCTTTTTCAACTTACCCGAGTAAACGCGAATAAAGGTCAAGGCGCCAAAACGGTCGTCCATGATTTTAAACGCTAAAGCGCGGAAAGGCTCGTCAAGGGAAACGGTAGCAACTTTGCCCGTGGGGTTACCTTCTTCGTCGGTAAGATCCTGAGGATCAACTTCGGTTGGGCTGGGGAGATAATCAACAACCGCATCCAATACCAACTGAATGCCCTTGTTTTTGAAGGCCGAACCACAGTAGGTTGGGAAGAAGTCGAGTTTACGAGTGCCCTCGCGGATACAACGTTTAACGTCTTCAATCGAAGGCTGCTCGCCTTCCATGTAAGCCATCATTAAGTCGTCGTCTTGCTCAACTGCAGTTTCAATCAGCTGCTCGTAGTAAGCATCGACATCATCGACCATGTCGGCTGGAACATCAGTCACTTCGTAGTTTTCTGGCTGACCAGAGTCGTCCCAAATGTAGGCCTTCTTGGTTAATACATCCACCACACCCACGAAATCGTCTTCACGACCGATCGGCAAAGTCATGACCAATGGGTTAGCCGCCAAGACGTCGCGCACCTGATCTACTACGCGATAGAAATCGGCACCCAAACGGTCTAGTTTGTTTACAAAAATCAAACGAGCAACTTCCGACTCGTTGGCGTAGCGCCAGTTGGTTTCTGATTGGGGCTCAACGCCACCCGAACCACAGAATACACCCACGCCGCCGTCCAATACTTTCAAAGAACGGTAAACTTCCACGGTGAAGTCAACGTGCCCAGGAGTATCGATGATGTTTAAGCGGTGATCGTTCCAGAAGCAGGTCGTCGCTGCTGACTGAATGGTAATACCGCGCTCTTGTTCCTGCTCCATGAAATCGGTAGTCGCTGCACCATCGTGTACCTCACCGGTGCGGTGGATTTTACCGGTCAATTTAAGGATACGTTCGGTCGTGGTGGTTTTACCCGCGTCCACGTGCGCGAAAATACCAATATTTCTGTATAAAGATAGATCTGCTGCCATTGGTCTACTCGTCGAGTTTAGTGTTTAAAAAATACAACTTAAAATTTCGCGCGCAAGTTTACAGGAAATTACGCCGGGGTGAGTGACTTTCTTTGAAAAGAGGAGGGTTTTTTTCGGTTTTTGCAAAAAATACCACTAAATCAGTGCCACAGTGAACGGCTCGACACCTAGATCAGGCGTCACAGCCAGGTTATAACGAAAAAAGCCGCCCTGCGGCGGCTTGAAAAGGACTATAAAACTTAAGCTTTCGCTGAAGTGTCTTCGTTTGCTGCGTACCAAATGAACAGGCCGAACGCGATCTTGTTCAAGACATCTGCTAGGTTGTACACGATGTTCAGGGTGCCCTGATCAGTACCGCCCGCCATGTAGCCCAGGAAGTAACCGATGGGGTAAATTGCCCAGCCGATTGTCACTGTCCACTTCATCAAACCGTACGCTTTTTGGACTGCAGGAGGTGCTTCCGCTGCAGCAACCTTACTTGCTTCACCCGCAAAGATTTCGTACAGAATGTAGAACCATCCTAGCATTCCGATTACAAAGCCTACTGTGACGTTCAAGTAACCCGCCTCGCCCATGTAACCAGGGACCAGCATTACTAAGGTACCGATCAACAGGCGCCAGAAGACACCACCAGACACCTTCGTAATCGCAGCTAAGATCAAGTAGAACTCGATCATCAACAGTGGGACTGTTAGCAACCAGTCGATGTAACGGAAATCCGTTGGCGAAGTTCCTGTGCTCACCCACACTTCACGCATATACATGTAGTGGAAGGCTGCGATGAACGTTACCAAAGCCGATACAGTCAGACTCGTCGCCCACTTGCCACCCATCCGCAACGCTTCCATTAGGAAGAACATTGTAGAGGCTGCCAAGGCCATTGATATTAACCAGAAAGAGTAGCCCACAAAGTCACCCGATTGAAGCATTGTGCTTGCAAACACAGAGCTTGAACCGAGCGCAAACAGGCCGACTACCCCTGCTTTGTGCCACACGTTTACACTTTTATTGAACATAGCTATTTCTCCAATTTTTCTTATCTCGAGATATTTTACCGCTTGTTACCACAGTGCAGATGCACGTGTTTGATGCGCATCTCATCGCAAATTGGATCACTTTCGTCGCAAAAAAAAATAACGATGCACCAAAAAAATATCCAACTAATTGTTTTATAAAGAAAAATATTTTAATAAAGAAATTTAACTGGAATTGACTTTTAAATTTTTCTTGATCCAGTGATCCTCAACCAAACTTGCGTGCGTATGCCCCATACCAACAAGACAAAAATAACTGAAGGTTGGACTATGGATCAGACCATCTTAGCGGTAGCAAGCGGCGTAGCAGCGCCTCACGTGGCAGGTAAGCAGTGCATTGAGGAAGGGCTTGAACAAGCGTTCAAAATCACTGTTCAACAAGCGCCCTTATCACTCCGCGACCCCTGTCGCGAGCATTTCAACAAACGAGGCAAGCATTTACGCGGCAAACTCGCGTACTCGGCAGCGCGGCAGTATGGATCTTCGTCACAGGCAGCGTCTTCATGGGCCGCGGCAGTGGAACTTTTGCACAATGCGTCCTTGGTGCACGATGATCTGTGTGACAAAGACAGTAAGCGACGAGGCCAGCAAACGACCTTTAGGCAGTATGGAGAGGCCGTTGCCGTCTGTTTGGGAGACTACTTAATCGCTAAAGCCTATGAGTTTGCTGCGCGAGCGGGTACCGAAAGCCTCCACCTTTTGTCGTCGAGCATCTCTGCTTTGGTGGGTGGCCAAGCCGCCGAATTCGCCAATGCCGGCTACCCTACGTGGTCTGAATACGAGCAAATCGCTGTCAGCAAAACCGCCCCTCTACTCAGTATGGGTGTTGTCGGCGCAGCTCTTATCAATCAGCAAAGCGCGCCCGAAGCAGAACTGGAGCATTATTTTTATCATGCAGCGCTGTGCTTCCAGATGATTAACGACATTCGAAATTTCAGCGGTTCAGATGGCGCTGAAGCGCCCTGTTCCGATTTGGCAAACTGCCGCCCTAACGCCGTGATCGCAAGTTTCACAGAGACATTACCCAAACACCTTAACGCACGCTTCTCGCTTTGGGCTGACAAAATAAGGACGGGAGAAATTATCGCCGACACGGTAGAAACGAGAGAGTGGTGGCAGCGCCTGTGTGCGTCCGATGCGTTTTCAGATACCGCACAACGTTTGCACTTTCACTTCAATATGGCAAGCGCTTCGTTAGCGCAGCTACCGACGAGTCTGCAATCTGTCATCAACCCTCTTAATCAGTGGCTAGCATTAGAACTTACAAAAACTCAGCATTGCATGAGCAATCAACGTGACGACTGATCAAACGCATACCTTAATTGTTGGCGGCGGATTTGGAGGCATTGCCAGCGCCCTGCGGTGCCGCGCACTTGGACATCAAGTTACACTGGTTGACCGACTAAGTGAACTCGGAGGAAGAGCACAAGTCTTCGAACGCGAAGGTTTCCGTCACGATGCCGGCCCAACTGTCATCACTGCTCCATTTATGTTTGAAGAGCTTTTTCAGCTGTTCAACAAAGATATTGCGGATTATGCCGACATTGTGCCCTTGGACACGTGGTACGAATTCTATTTTAACGATGGTAAATCGTTCACCTACAAAGGCGATATCGAGCACACGTTTGCGGAAATCGCCAAATTCGAACCAAAAGATGTTGCTGGTTATCAATCACTTCTCGCCCTGTCACAAAAGATCTTTTCGGTCGGATTTGAACAGCTGTCGGCACAGCCCTTCACCACGTTTACGACGATGCTCAAACAGGTGCCCGCACTTGTCCGCCTGCAGAGCTATCGCACCGTTTTCGGTTTGGTGAGCCGATTCATTCGTAACGAGCACTTGCGCAAAGTATTTTCGGTCCATCCACTGCTGGTCGGCGGCAACCCGTATACGACGACTTCGATCTACACGCTCATACATTACTTAGAGCGCCAATGGGGCATCCATTTTTGCATGGGGGGAACAGGCGCCTTGGTTTTAGCACTAAAAACCCTAATGCAAGAAGAGGGCATATTGATCCAGACTGAGTGCGATGTAGAGCAAATTCTTATCGAGAATCACCGTGCAACAGGCGTCGTTACCAGTCAGGGCCAAACAATACGCGCCGATAACGTCGTTTTTAACGGAGATGCCCCCCACGCGTATCGAGCTTTGCTGCCCAAATCACTCAAACGCCAACCCATTCGACGCCCAGAAGCACTCACACAGTACTCGATGGGACTGTTTGTACTCTACTTTGGCACGCGCGCCACTTACAGCGACATTGCGCACCACACGATATGGCTGGGCCCTAGACACAAAGAGTTACTAGAAGATATCTTTGACAACCATATCGTCCCAGATGACTTCTCGCTGTACCTACACCGTCCGACGGCGACGGATCCGAGCTTCGCACCAGACGGCTGCGAGAGTTTTTACGTCCTGTGCCCTGTCTCTAATTTAAAATCTGGCACCGACTGGGAAGTAGAAGGCCCGCGGCTGAGAGATCGTATTGTGACCGCATTGAATGAAACGATCCTTCCGGGGCTTGCAGACACGATCTGCGCCGAGTTTTGGATGACGCCTGAGGATTTCAAAACGCAGTATCGGTCTGAGCATGGCGCGGGGTTTTCGATTGCACCGACGCTCACCCAGTCAGCTTACTTTCGTTATCACAACCGCGACCCCGATGTGAGCAACTTATATTTTACGGGCGCCGGCACACATCCCGGCGCCGGATTGCCAGGGGTGCTGTCCTCCGCCAAAGTGGTAGAGCACCTCATGCGAGACGAAGGAGTGTAAACCCATGGTGACGCAGCCTCTCACGTCCGATCAAGTCACTGCTCGCGAAAGCACCATGGAGACATTGGCGTCGCACGGAAAGACCTTTTATTGGGCCTCTTTTTTCCTAACGAGGCGACAGGCCAAAGCGGCCGCCGAGCTCTATGCCTGCTGCCGAGCGCTCGATGACTTAGCCGATTCAGCGACACAATCCGAACTCACAAAAAAACACACC
>NZ_CBFHWH010000007.1:6844-55593 GCF_965659035.1 Aequoribacter sp.
ATTCCAGCTACAGCGCTCACGAGTTTATTGGATGGTCTGATTACCGACACCCAGTCGGTCGCGATGACCAGTAAAAGCGAGCTCGATCGCTACTGTTTCCGCGTCGCAGGCACTGTTGGTCTAATGATGTGCCCCATACTGGGCGTGAGTGATGAGCGCGCCTTACCTTTCGCTATTGACCTCGGGATAGCGATGCAGCTTACCAACATCTGCCGCGATGTATTAGAGGACGCCGAGCTCGGGCGACGGTACTTGCCGCTTGACGTCACCCCTGTAGAACTTCGTTTCGCCTCAGAGACCATTAAAATACGAGTACAGCATGCCCTTGCCGATCAGCTGCAGCGGGCAGAAGTCTTCTATCAATCGGGGCTTTGCGGCCTGGCATATCTTCCCAGAAGAAGCCGAGTGGCAATATTTGTCGCTGCTCACCTGTATCGAGCAATCGGCCGCAAACTTCAGGACCGACGCCTGGCCTGGTGGGAGGGCCGCACCGTTATAACCCCCTTGGAAAAGCTAACGTTAACGCTGAAGCTCCTCCCCACATTGCTGTTTGTGCTGCTGCAGCCCAAGCCCAAGCGTCATAAGTCGCACTTGCACGCCAATCTTGAAGGCCTGCCCCATGTCAACCACCCACAGGACTGATGTTGCCATTGTAGGAGCCGGTATCGCTGGTTTAAGTCTTGCTACGCGACTTAAGCAAGAAAACCCGAGCGCAAACGTAACCTTGGTGGGACCTGAGGACCTGCGCCCTCAACGTATCAGTACGTGGATCGACTCCAGAAATACTGTCCCGGCGTTCGTTGAGTCTTGCATTGACAAACGCTGGGGTACATGGAGGTTTCGTGACACATTCGGTAATGTCTACGCCCAACACGCCGACACCACACACTATGCTGCAATCAATGGGAAACGTCTAAAAGAACAACTCGAGGAGTACGCCAAGTTACTCGGCATCCAGCGAATCAAAGAAAGCTGCGATAGCGTAGCGCGCACATCGACGGGCTACCAATTTATCTTCAAAGATCAGAGAGCAGTGTCGACTCAGCTGGTCGATACCCGGCCGCCAGCGATACCAAGCACGACCATAAAGCAACAGTTCGTAGGACGTATTATTCGTTGCGATAACCCTCATGGACACACCACGCCTCAGCTCATGGACTTTACCGCCCGCCCCATTGCCAACGACGGGTTAACCTTTGTGTATACCTTACCCCTCTCAGACCATGACCTACTCATTGAGGCGACGACTTTCAGCCCAACACTCTATGCACAGGCAGACTATGAGGCTTGTATCAGACAATGGATCGAAAACCATCTAGCGCCAAACAATGCCTGGAAAGACATCGAGACGGAATCGGGCATTTTACCCATGGGGCCGGTAGAACCCGCCGACGGAGCACTCGCGCGATGCGGTATCGCCGGCGGTTCGTCACGAGCCTCTACTGGTTATGCCTGGCATGGCACCCAGCGCCAAGTAGCTAAACTCGCCAAGGCGTTTGCGCTTGGGGACGACTTAACGACCGAGCAAGTCTACTCATATAGAGCCCGATTCATGGACGCCCTGTTCTTGCGTGTGCTACAACATCAGCCCGAAGCCATTTACCAACTGTTTATGGTCATGGCAAAGCGTCTGCCAGGTGATACCCTGGCGCACTTCTTGTGTGACGAAGATGGGTGGAGGCCCTGTTTACGCACCATCTTAACCGCACCAAAATGGCCTTTTATACGCGCCTTGTGGCGAGCTTAGGATATGGATCCCAGTCTGTTCAGTGTCGTCACACCCATACTTTTAATGGCGCTTTTCGGTGTACCACACGGCGGCTTGGATGCTGCGCTGATAAAAATGACCATAGCCCCAAATCGGCAGGTCTTCACTTTTGGCATCTATATCGCTATTGCACTTTTGTGCATCATGGTTTGGTACGCCTTACCAACCGTCGCCATGGTATTGTTCTTGGCACTGAGCTGCTGGCACTTCGGAAAGTCTGACGTCGTCGACCAGAATTTATCGCATCCGCTACTGCACATTATCGTTCGAGGTGGCATTTGGACGCTGTTTTTGCCGCTGATACACTGGTCCATGACGGAGCCAATTTTTGCGCAACTGAGGACAGACACAGAGCTCATAAAAATCGGCCTATCAGTAATCTTACCCTTGTGGGCCCTTGGCTTTTGCGCCCTCATTTACGTCGCACTGGCAACGCGAACAGTAAAATCCCTGGCTGTGCCGGTGCTTGCACTAGCTTTAGTCCCGCTGCTCCCACCACTGTGGTCACTGGGCTTATATTTTTGCTTTTGGCATTCCCGCAGGCATACCCAACAAACAGTCGCTCAACTATCAGACAAGGCAAACGCTAGACGATTGGCACACGGCATTACCGCCATCACCTTAGGCATTGCCTTGATGGTATTTACGATAATGCCCGCAGAGATCAGTTTAGACACGGCAATGGTTCGTATATTCTTTGTTGGAATTTTTGCACTCACCGTGCCCCACATGATACTTATCGACTATTATTTACCTCGAACGTATTCACTCGGCACTCACCTATGAGTCAGTCCACCATCAACGATCGCAAACGTGAACATTTAACCTTGGCGGGCTTACCCTCCATGCAAATGTCGGTCACTAACGGCTTAGACTCCGTTCAATTCGAACCTTGTGCCTTACCCGAGCTGAATTTCAGCGAAATTGACACGCGATGCCGCTTATTTGGAAAGGAGCTACAGCAACCACTCATCATAGCGTCCATGAGTGGCGGCACGCGCGCGTCGCGCCAACTCAACCAAACTCTAGCAGCCGCTGCCGAAGAGGCGGGCGTCGCCTTGGGATTAGGGTCGATGCGAATTGCCATCGAACAACCCCAACAGTGTCCAACATTTCAAGTCCGGTCGATCGCACCCAGCATACCCATTTTGGCCAATATCGGCGGTGCACAGCTAGTCCAGCCTGAAGGGTTAAGCCATGCCTTGAGGTGCATCGACATCGCCGAAGCTGACGGGATTTTTGTGCACTTAAACCCGC
The DNA here is from genome assembly GCF_965659035.1 of Aequoribacter sp. Lineage (NCBI taxonomy): Bacteria > Pseudomonadati > Pseudomonadota > Gammaproteobacteria > Cellvibrionales > Halieaceae > Aequoribacter > Aequoribacter sp. The sequence goes on from NZ_CBFHWH010000007.1 coordinate 9,870, forward strand.
TGCAAGAAGCGCTGCAATCACAGGGCGATACGCAATGGCGCGGTGTGCTTGATGCTATTGCGACACTGGTCACGTTTGCGCCGGTACCCGTGATTGTGAAAGAGGTTGGCCACGGCCTTGGGCCGAGTACTGCCAGGAAACTGGTGGACGCTGGCGTCCAATACCTGGATATTGCTGGCGCAGGCGGCACAAGTTGGGCAGCGATCGAAACCGAGCGCTCGCGCACAGATAACAAAGCCCAAACAGGCGAAGTTTTTCATAATTTCGGTATTAATCTGCGTGATTCACTCAGATCGATACAGCAGGAAGAGACTCTCAGCAAGTCGCTCACCTTAATCGCATCCGGGGGCATACGATCCGGTCTAGATATCGCTAAGAGCATTCGTTTGGGCGCTTCTTTTGCTTCAGCGGCATCGCCCATGTTAGCCGCGGCAAATCATGGCACGGAGTCCCTTACAGAATGCCTAGAGCAATGGCGTCAACAGCTCAGAATTAGCTGTTTCGTGACAGGTTGCGCCTCCCTGCAAGACTTGCGCTACGCGCCCTTAATATCGCCACAGCATTTATGAAACATATTGCGACGTTGTTGCTTACGGCTGTGGGCTTGATGACACTGTGGCTTGCCAAGACCCTCGGCAACCATCTGGTTGCTCAATTCGCAATTCCAATTCCCGGGGCCGTAATCGGCATGCTTGCTGTCTTCATATTCTTGATATTCTTGGGCAACATACCTAAGCCTCTGAGCCACGCGGCTACACCCTTACTTCAGCATATGAATTTGCTCTTCATTCCCGCCGCCGTGGGTTTAATGAGCTTAGGCTCGCTTTTGTCTGAGCACGGGCTCGGCATTATTACCGCCATGCTCGTCTCTACCCTCGCGGGATTTTGGGTTTGTATACAGGTGTACACCAAGCTCGGTCGTAAACACAAACAAGTTAGCCATGACACATAACATCAATCTCTTGTTTTGGCTCGCATGCACCTTCGGTACTTACAGCACCATGCTGCTGCTATACCGTCGCGCTGATAGCACACCTTTTTTGCACCCAGTGGTTACCAGCAGCGCCCTCATAATTGGGCTTTTACTATGGAGCGACGTCAGCTACTCGAACTTCCGATCGTACACCTGGATCTTATCAGAGGGACTCGAGCTCGCCACAGTGGCTATCGCAATTCCACTCTATCGCGAGCGAAAACGCCTAGCTGCAGTTTGGCGCCCCTTTGTGCTGGCTTTAGGCGCTGCGACACTCATCAACCTAAGCGTGGCTTTTTTAGTGGGCTGGGGCTTAAAACTCAACGATGTCAGCCTAATGTCCTTGATGACCAAATCCGTTACCACACCGGTCGCCATTGGCATCAGCGATCTGATTGGGGGTAATGCCTCCTTGGTCGCGGTCATCGTTATCAGCACGGGCATTATCGGCGCAATGTTAGGGCCTTGGCTTCTGACCCGCTGGCAGGTACAAGACCCCGTGGCAATCGGTTTGGCTCTGGGCACGCTGTCCCACGGCGTAGGCACAGCCCGGGCCTTCCAGATAAGTCCGGCCGCGGGCGCATTTGCAGGTTTAAGCATGGCCATATGCGCGATTCTAACCTCTCTAGTCCTGCCAAGCCTGATCGCCGCTTGGCTGTAACAGAACCGGCAAACTATGCATATTCAAACGAGTCGTGGTAGCATCTGATAAATCGCTTGATTAACGACAGCGTTCGGATAACCAACATGGCGGCAAGTACCTCTTTGAGACGATACATCAAATTTCCGAAGTTGCTGCTCTCTGCAGCCGCTGGCCTATGCCTTGGCGTCGCCTCCGTCTCCTACGCGTCTATCGATTGGTCGTTGCTAAGCAATAATCTTTTGAGTCAAGGTCAGGTCAAAGACGCTAAAGGACGTGCTTGGTTGAATCAAATCAACGAGCTCAAAAACGAACCTCTCGAGCTAAAGCTCCGAGGTGTTAACGACTACGTCAACCGCTCTGCGCAGCTGGCATCCGACATGGACAGTTGGGGCGAGAGCCATTATTGGGCAACACCCACCGAGCTATTTAACAACGAACAAGGTGATTCCGAAGACTTTGCGCTGGCCAAATTGCTAAGCCTGTTGATGCTGGGTATTCATCCGGAACGCCTTGTGATCGTTTATACCGTTGCACAAGGCACAACACCGAGCATGTTCAATCCTATCAGTCACACGGTTTTGCTGTGCCTGTGCGGCGACGACAATACACCACTTATCCTGGACTCGATTGAGACTCGAATCATTCCCGCAGAGCGCCGCACCGACCTGCGCCCCGTCGCGGCCTATCGGCCTTTTGACTACCGATACCCGCACGAACTTCGAGCCGATGACGATTATCAACCTTCTCAAATCCAGCGTTATCTCGCGAAACTTGAAGCGCAAGGATTTCCTGTTATGGAAACGCACTAATCATGCTTGCACTGTCACTTACCCAACGCATTTGGTTAATTGTTGTAGCAGCAATGCTGACCGTTTTTGTCGGAATTTCGATTTTCAGCACCCTGCATACTCGAGAGCATTTACAAGAGCAAATCAACGATCAAAATAGCGATGCTGCCGCCGTTCTAGCAGGCGCGCTTGCCCGTGTTAGCGGCGGCGGTCCAGAGCTTGAAAAAGTCGTGGACAACCAATTCGATCTCGGACACTACAGCTTAATTCGGGTCGAAGATGGTAGCGGCAAAGTCGTCTATCAGCGGCAGCGCTCGCTAGACAGTGGCACCCCAGATGCGTTCAGTTCCCTTTTACACTTAACCGTAGAACAAGGCGAGGCGCTTATCCTCGGTGAATGGTCTAGTCTGAAGCGCATTGTTATCGAGACCGACCCGACCTTCGCTAGTAGCTTGCTGTGGGACAACATCCTGCGCATCCTGATATTTTGTTCGGTTGCGTCGTTAATACTGGGATTTAGTGGACTTGCACTTATCAAATTGCAAACGCGCGGCTTAAAGCCGCTTCAAGACCACGCCGAAGCCATCGCCAACCGACAATTCGAAACGCGCCCCCTACCACCTATTGCGGAATACCGGCCACTCGCTGAAGCCTTGAATATCTTGGCCGACAAGGTCCGACTAATTCTTCAACAAGATGCGCGCAAACTGGAAAAATGGAGCCTAGAAAGTCAAACAGACAAAATTACTGGGCTCATGAATCGAGAGCCCTTCTTAGGCACATTAAAAGAACAATTAAAGCGCCAAGGGCAAGACCAGACAGGCGTACTCGCCCTCGTGCGAATTATGGATCTTGCCGCGCTTAACCGCTCCCAAGGACGCGTGGTGATGGACAATCTCATCCGCGAAATGGGTCTCGCACTGCGCCGACTCACGCTGCGCATGGGAGGCTGGAGTGCTGGACGATTAAATGGCTCAGACTTTGCCATTTTGTGTCCTAGTACAGACGACGTTGAGTTCAGCGCGCAACAAATCCACGAAACCATGATGAACGTTGTGGCACAGCAAGGCTTAGAAGATGTTATTCGTACGCCGGGCTCTGCCTGCGCCGTCAAAAACAAAGATACCATTGGCTCACTGCTGACGTGCTTAGATGCCTGCTTGGCGGAGAATGAGTCGGCAACCGTGCCGCAAATGACACTCACCGAAGTCTCTACCGAACAGGTGTCAAGCGCCAACGAAACCGTCGGACAATGGCGTGAGACTCTAGACCGAGCGTTCGCGGAGAAACTCTTTTATCTGGGTGATTTCCCCGTGGTGGACGCCGAGGGCGATTTTGTGCACATCGAGGCGCCAGTTCGTATCGGCTTAGACGATCATGAGTATACAGCGGCCGATTTTCTCCCTTGGGTCAGTCGACTGAACTTGTCGCAAAACTTGGACAAGGTCGTTATCGAACTTGCCCTGCAAAAGATTCAAGTCACGGGTCGGGACGTTTGCATTAACTTTAGCTTCTCCGCCCTGACCGACAATAGCTTCGCCGAATGGTTGGTCAGCCGCCTAAAAGAAAACGACATGTGGGCCAGCAAACTGTGGATCGAGTTCCAAGAGACCGTCGTTTTCCGCAACTTAGATGCCTTTAAGCAACTGGCCGTAGCGTTGAAAGACTCGGGCGTGAAACTTGGCGTCGAGCACGCTGGATACCAAATTGCTCAAATGGGTAAGCTTAATCGAATAGGTGTCGACTACTTAAAGATTGACAGCGCCTTTGTTAGAGACATACAGCAAAACCCCGCCAACCAAAAATTGGTTCGCAATTTGGTGGAGTTACTCGACGCACTGAATATTCGTATCTTCTCAGAGGGCGTGGCCAGCATTGATGAATGGAAAGCCTTGGTGCGCACCGGTGTGAACGGGTTTACCGGCCCAGCTGTGACCAATATCATTGCACCAACGCCGTCCAAAGAGTCCGAAACACCAGCGAACGAAGATCGCGCAACCGAAGACAAGGCGCCCATCGAATTTAATCAATAAGGCAAGCGACAGGTAGAGCTCATGTCTAATGATTTTCAGCCCACTTTCGCCAGCCAGCGCTCTCGCTGGCAAGACCGCGTAAAAAAGGAAGAGCAAGGCGAAGCAGTCGCTTACACCGGTCCCGAGCGGCGTTATTACCACAGACGTCTAATGAAGGATCGACGAGAATCGATCCGTTTTGACTTGACCAAAGAAGACCGCAGAAAGAGCAGCGGGCGCCGCCGAACCGATCTTAGCACCGACAAGTGGGTGTAATCCCCTTCCCGTGCAATTGCGACCTTAGATAGCGCGACCGCCACCCAGCACGATCGCCCTTACCCTAAACCTTCGCGTTAGACCAAACGAGAGAGCGCTCTGCAAAAATTAGGGCCGTTAATAAGATTACGGCGCCAACTTGGTGGGCAGCACCAATGGCCACCGGAACATGCATTAATAAAGCCGATATCCCGAGCAATACTTGAGCCGTTAATGCGACCACCACAAAAACAGCTGGAAACACCATACCCTGACGCCACAAACGTACCGCAAACGCGCCAAGCAGTGCGATTAAGACATAGGCGAATATGCGGTGGTTAAATTGCACTGTAGTAATGTCTTCAAAAATCGAGCGCCACCACGGGGTCATAGAGTACAGCCCTTCTGGGATAAAGCTGTTACCCATCAACGGCCAGGTGCTGTACGCAAAGCCGGCGCGTGTGCCAGCGACCAAAGCCCCACTCAAAGCCATAACAAATACCAAGACAACCAGACCTAAAGCGTAGGGGGATACAACGGTTTGAATACGTTTTTGCACGCCTCGCGCTCGTGCATGCAGTTCAAACGCCAACCATACCAAGCAGCAATACAGAAAGATCGCCAAGCCCAGGTGCGCGGCCAAGCGATATTGACTGACGCGCGGGTCCTCGACCAGTCCCGACTTTACCATGTACCAGCCCAATAGCCCCTGGCACCCACCCAGTATCAGGAATACCACTAAGCGACCTTTGATATCGGCAGGAATTCGGCCCTTGACCCAGAAATAGGCGAGTGGCAAAAAATACAGTAGACCTATCAGGCGTCCTAATACTCGATGTAAATATTCGTACAAGAAGATGGACTTAAATCCATCCAAGTCCATACCAAAATTGATTAATTGGTACTCAGGCGAGAGTTTGTACTCATTGAACACGCGCATCCACTCTGCTTCGGTTAGTGGGGGCACAATACCCAAAAGAGGGCGCCACTCCACCATCGATAAGCCCGAATGGGTCAAGCGGGTCACACCACCGAGCAGAATCATTCCGAGAATGACCAGACAACACAGCGTCAACCAGTTGGCAATAAGGCGTTCGTTAGCCCGAGCAGTCATAATTCTTACCTGTCGATTCGTACGGCGCCAATAGTAGCGGAAACCGAATACTAATGGGTGGGTTTTTGCAGAAAATGCGCCTCGTAAAGTGCCCTCAGCACGCGTAAACTACGCCTGCTTTCTTACTCGCGAACCCTTATGCCATTATTAACACTGACCAATATCAGCCTGCAGTACGGTACCCACCAGATTTTTGACGGCATCGACTTAACTATTACCCGGGGTCAACGCCTGGGTTTGCTTGGGCGCAACGGCGCTGGCAAATCAACCTTAATGAAATTGCTGGCAGGGTTAGTGCAAGCCGATAGTGGTGAACGTTGGCAGCGACCCAGCGTTAAACTTGGCATGCTCGAACAAGATCTACCTGAAGCGAGCGATGCGACGTGCTTTGAGGTGGTGGCCGAAGGCTTGGGCGAGCTCGGTCCCGCATTGGCCGAATACCATCACTTATCTATGAGTGCGACCGAGCACGACTTAGAACGTCTACAAAAACTTCAGGAAATCATCGAATCGTCTGATGGCTGGCGCCTACAGCAAAAAGTCGAAGCAACACTGACGCGGCTCAATATTGATGGTGAGCAAACACTAGCATCACTCTCCGGGGGCTGGAAGCGCCGAGTCTCACTGGCCAAAGCCTTGGTATCAGAACCTGATATTTTGTTCCTCGACGAACCCACCAACCATCTCGATATACCAACCATCGAATTCCTAGAAGAGCAGCTCAAAGAATTTCGAGGCGCCATTGTTTTAGTGACGCACGATCGCCGCTTCTTGCAGCAGATTGCCGATACCATCGCCGAGCTGGACCGCGGACACCTCAAGGTCTGGAAGGGCGACTACCGTGGTTTCCTGAACTACAAAGAGCATTTGGAGGCCGCTGAGGCTAAAGCCAATGCTGAGTTCGACAAAAAACTCGCGCAGGAGGAAGTCTGGATTCGCCAGGGCATAAAAGCACGGCGTACCCGTAACGAAGGGCGTGTGCGGGCCTTAGAAGCTTTGCGAAAAGAACGTTCCGAACGGCGTGAAATCACCGGCAAGGCCTCTTTCAGCATCGGCGATGCCCAGAGCTCTGGTAAGCGAGTGGTCGAAGTAGAGCACGCGTCGGTGCACCTAGGCGACAAAACCATCCTGCGAGACATCAACTTAATTGTGCAGCGCGGTGACCGCATCGGTATCGTTGGCGCCAATGGTGCCGGTAAGACGACACTACTGAATACCTTGTTGGGCAAGCTCACCCCCACGACGGGTAAGGTATCGCTTGGTACCAAACTTGAAATCGCCTATTCGGATCAGTTACGTTCCGAACTTGACCCTGACATGAGCCTCATGGATGCCGTGTGCGGCGGACAATCGTTTGTGGAAATTAACGGCCACAAACGCCATGCCTACTCCTATTTATCCGAATTTTTATTTGCTAAAGAGCGGGCTAACACACCCATTGGCGCCTTGTCAGGCGGCGAGAAAAACCGTGCAGTCTTAGCCAGACTGTTTACCCAAACCGCCAACGTCTTGGTGCTTGACGAACCCACCAACGACCTCGACATGGAAACGCTGGAGCTACTGGAAGAGCAAATTTTGAATTTTGCCGGTACGGTCCTGCTGGTAAGTCACGACCGAGACTTCATGGACAATACTGTTACCGCTTTACTGGTGGTTGAAAACGACGGTCGCGTCAGCGAACACGCAGGCAGTTTCAGTAATTGGGAAGCACGAGGGTTTAAGCTCAAGGCACTAGACCCTAACAGTAGAGACGAAAGCGCCGAAGCCGCTAAACCTCAGATTTCAGCTTCGAAATCGCCAGCGCCTGCAGTCCAAGCACCAAGCGCATCGGCCCCAGCGCCCAAACGCAAACTGTCGTACAAAGAGCAACGCGAGCTGGAGGTCCTGCCCGAGCAGATTGATACGCTCGAAACTCAAATTGCCGAGCTGGAAAACTTGATGGCGGAGCCCAGCTTCTACCAGCAAGGCCACGACGAAGTCCAGGCCAAGACCCAAGCCTTGGCCGACCTGCAAGCCGAGCTCGAAGCAAAAATGGAGCGCTGGCTAGAGCTCGATTCGGACTAGCGCAGCACGCCCGCTATCGCCTGCGCTAGAGGCTCGACCGTCACATCCTTTAAACCTGCCACGTTGATACGCGATGAATCGAGCATGTATACGGCTTGCTCCTCACGCAGTTGCAAGACCTGCGCAGGCGTTAAGCCCAAAAAGGAAAACATGCCCTTCTCTTGCGCGACAAAACTAAAATCACGGTCAGTCGCCGCGCTGAGCGCCACACTCAGCTGATTACGCAAGCCTTGAATGCGTTGCGTCATGCTTTGAAGCTCTTGCTGCCACATCGCATTTAAGTGAGCATCCGCCAGCACTTTACCGGCCAAAATGGCGCCGTGCGCCGGCGGCATACTGTACAAACGGCGCGCAGCGCCAAGCGCCTGCGATAAGGCGGTCTCGGCGTGCTCTGCAGATTGAGTCACAAAGATCGTGGCACCTGTCCGCTCACGATACAGGCCTAAATTTTTAGAGCACGACGCCGCAATAAGCACCTCAGGTAACTGGCTGGCGAGCATACGCACACCCAGAGCATCATGCTCTAAATCATCGCCCAGCCCCTGATAAGCAATGTCAATAAGAGGAATCGCACCGCGCTCGAGCAATAAATCGGCCACGATCTGCCATTGCTCGGCGTTTAAATCCGCCCCGCAGGGGTTGTGGCAGCACCCGTGCAACAGCACCGCATCGCCCGCCTTTACACCTTGCAAGTCTTGCATCATACGCTCGAAATTTAGGCTGTGGGTGGCGTAGTCATAATATTCGTAACGCTCGAACTTTAAGCCAACACTGCCCAGTAACGGTTCATGCACAGGCCAGGTTGGATTGGGCAACCACACGTTAGCTGACGGATTTGCAACTGCCAGCACTTCCGAGGCAATGCGCAAAGCGCCGCAACCGCCAGGTGTTTGGATCGTTGCGGTTCGGGTCTCGATCAACGCGCGATGTCCAGCACCGAGCACAAGCTTGGGCATCTCAGCCACAAAGGTCGGATCACCCTGGGGAGGCAAATACGCCTTAGAGACCTCGGCCTGCACCAATTGCTGTTGCGCCTCTTGCACAGCGCGCATCACTGGACAGAGACCTTTATCGTCCATGTACACGCCCACCGTCAGATCAATTTTGTTCGGCCGCTCATCGGCTCTGGCAAGCGCGGCCAATCCCAAAATACTGTCTTTCGGTAAACGCGATAGTGTGGCTAACATGACGAATCCTTATGTAAATACTGGCCATTACGACCTTAAGTGGCTCATGATATCATTCCGCGCTTTCGAACCGAACTGACAAATCATGTCCAACAAAGATAACTTATTCTCTGAGCCACTGGATCAAATCGCACCGTTTCGATTTGATGAATCGGTTGTTTCGGTGTTTCCGGATATGATCAAACGGTCTGTCCCCGGTTACCCCACGATTATTGCCATGACAGGGGTATTGGCTGCGCGTTACGCTCAAGCTAACAGCAACCTGTACGACTTGGGTTGTTCGCTGGGCGCGTCGATTTTATCCATGCGCCAGCAACCCCTACCTGACAGCTGCAAGATCATTGGCATCGACAACTCAACGGCCATGATTGAACGCTGCCGATCTGTTTTGGATACCGACAGCAACACGACGCCTGTAGAACTGCGCTGCGACGACATCACCGCTGTAGATTATGACAACGCCTCGGTCATCGTATTGAACTTTACCCTGCAATTCGTGCGCCCAGAGTTACGCGACGCGCTCATTCAAAAGCTTGTCGCAAGTTTACGCCCGGGCGGCATCCTTATCATTTCAGAGAAGGTCGAATTCACCGAACCCCATCTTGACCAACTGAATATGGATTTACACCACGAGTTTAAGCGCCGCAACGGTTACAGCGATTTAGAGGTCGCCCAAAAACGCTCGGCTATCGAAAACGTTCTGATACGCGACAGCATAGAGACGCACCGCAAGCGTCTGCTGGATGCTGGATGCGGCAGCGCTAACGTCTGGTTCCAATGCTTTAACTTTGCCTCGATCGTGGCCTTAAAAGCGTGAACTACGACGACTTAATTCTTAACTGGAAACTTGACCCAGACCTGGCAGCCTGGGCAGAAGTGCTTCCCGAGCAAATCCAGCAGGGGCTGGATCCACACCGCTATGGCGATCTTGCGCGCTGGCAACAAGCCTTAGCATCGTTACCGCCGTTAGACGTTACAGAGCGAATGTTGACTGAGTCGGCGGTGGGTGTTCGAGGCCCTGTGGCCAATCCCGCTATGATTGACACCCTAAAACAAGCCCTAGAAGGACTGCATCCATGGCGCAAAGGCCCCTTCAATGTGTTTGGCGTAGAAATTGACACCGAGTGGCGCTCCGATTGGAAATGGGATCGGGTACTCCCTCACCTTGCCCCACTGCAAGACAAACGCGTGCTGGATATCGGTTGCGGTAGCGGCTACCACTGTTGGCGGATGCTCGGGGAAGGGGCACGCGAAGTCATCGGTATCGACCCAACCCCGCTCTTTGTACTACAGTTTTGGGCGATACAAACCTATATGCGCAAACCGAATATCAGCGTCTTACCTCTAGGCGTAGAGGCAATTCCCGAGCGTATCAAAGCCTTTGACACGGTATTTTCAATGGGCATCCTGTATCATCGACGCTCCCCCTTTGATCACCTGACCCAATTACGCGACTGTCTAGCGCCCGGTGGGCAATTGGTGCTAGAAACACTCGTCGTAGAGGGCGACCGAGATACGGTTTTTGTACCGCCAGGCCGCTATGCTCGAATGGGCAACGTGTGGTGCCTGCCAAGCACAGCGGCTCTGGAGAGCTGGCTGACTAAGGTGGGGTTCAAAAATGCGCGAACCGTCGACGTGAATCAGACATCGATCGCCGAACAGCGCCGCACCGACTGGATGCAGTTCCACTCACTCGAGCAGTTTCTAGACCCCGAGGACCGCAATAAAACCATCGAAGGCCACCCTGCCCCAGTGCGCGCAGTGTTATTGGCCGAAGTCTAAATCAACGACTCACGGCTGCAGATAAGCCTTACCGAGTTACCATCAACTCGAAAACAAACTGCCGTAAATCTGAGTGAAGTGATCAACAAAGGTCACATCAAGCCCCTCTTGCAAGTATTCGGGCAGTTCCTCAAAGTCTTTTTGATTGGCCTTTGGCAAGAACAAGCGATTCACTTTCACTCGGCGTGCGGCAATGACTTTTTCGCGAATACCGCCGACAGGCAACACCGACCCGGTAAGCGATAACTCGCCTGTCATAGCCACCTTATCAGTGACTGCGCGACCCAAAGCCAGTGACAACAGTGCACTCGCCATAGTCACCCCCGCACTGGGGCCATCTTTAGGGGTAGCGCCTTCAGGCACGTGCAAATGCACCAGAGTTTCATCGAAGAATCTTGCATCCCCACCAAATTCAGGCAAGTGCCCCATGATGTACGAGTAGGCAATTTCAGCCGATTCCCTCATGACCTCGCCCAAACGACCGGTGTATTTAAAGCCTCGATTCAAACTATGAATTTTATTGGCTTCAATTGACAAGGTCGCCCCCCCCATCGATGTCCAAGCAAGTCCCGTCACCACGCCAACGCCACGTATGGGCTTGTCGTCGCTGAACGGCGGTTTACCCAGAAAAGTCTCGATCTGTGCTTTAGAAATAGAGAGTCTCGCCAAGTCCCGCTCTAGTAACTCCATGATGGCTTTGCGAATCAAACGAGACAGCTGTTTCTCTAAATTGCGCACACCTGCCTCACGACAATACGCATTAATGACGTATTTAAGTGCCGCATCGTTTATGCGGATCTGACTGCGCTTAGCACCATGTTTTGCCAAGAGCTTGGGCCATAGGTGGTTCTTGGCGATGGCCAGCTTTTCTTCAGCAATGTAGCCCGCCAGACGGATGACCTCCATACGATCCAGCAAGGGTCCGGGAATAGTGTCTAATTGATTGGCCGTGCAAACAAACAGGACTTTGGATAAATCAACCCGCAAGTCCAAATAGTGATCTAAAAAGGCGCTGTTCTGCTCGGGGTCGAGCACCTCGAGCAAGGCCGAGGCCGGATCCCCCTGAAAAGACTGACCCAGCTTATCGATCTCATCCAGCATGATCACCGGATTTTCGACTTTGACATCTTTAAGGGCCTGAATAAATTTGCCTGGCATCGCCCCTATGTAGGTTCGTCGATGCCCTTTTATTTCAGCCTCATCACGCATACCGCCAAGGCTGAAACGATAAAACTCACGACCCAAGGATTCCGCGATGGACTTGCCGATACTGGTTTTACCCACCCCTGGCGGCCCCACTAGTAACAGGATCGACCCGGCAATTTCACCTTTAAACACGCCGACGCCGATAAATTCTAAAATGCGAGCTTTGACATCCTCCAAACCATCGTGGTGGGCATTTAACACGTCACGGGCTGCCGCCACTGATAACTTATCGGTGGACTGTTTACCCCAGGGCACCGAGGTGGCCCAATCCAAATAATTGCGGGTCACGCCGTACTCGGGCGAACCCGGCTCGAGCACACTGAGCTTATTGAGCTCTGCTTCGATTTTAACAAGCGCAGCCTCTGGCACGCGTAAATCGGCTAAACGTGCTTCGAAGGTTTCGCGATCCGAGGTCTTATCGTCTTTGGTAATACCCAGTTCTTTTTGAATAACCTTGAGCTGCTCACGCAAAAAGAAGTTGCGCTGCTGCTCACTGAGCTTTTCGTTTACCTGGCCACTAATTTTGCCCTGTAATTCAGCCACCTCCCGCTCACGGCGCAAGAGCACCAATACTTTTTCCATGCGCTCGAGCAAATCCAAACTATCCAAAATATCTTGTAGTTCGTCACCGCTGGCGGTGGTCAGTGCGGCGGAAAAATCAGCCAACAAACTGGGCTGATTGGGCGAAAAATTAGACAAGTATTGTTTTAGTTCTTCTCCATAGAGGGGATTCAGCGGTAGCAATGCTTTAATCTCGTTGATAAGAGCCATCGCATAAGCGCGGATCTCATGGCTGTCACGGTCCCCCTGACTGCGTGGATAGTCCACCTTGACTCGGTAGGGCGCCTCATGGCTGAGCCACTCGGTAATTTGGAATCGCTTTATGCCCTGTACTAAGAACTGGTGATTGCCTTGGGATTGAGGTGGGCGGTGCAGACGCACAACGCAGCCTGTTGCAGGTACACGCTCGCGTGGTAGCTCGCCTGGCGTCCGATCAGGAACAAAAACCAAAGCCAACAATCCATTATCTTGGCTTACGGCCCGCTCAAGCGTGCTCTCCCACTCGCCGGCGTTGACGACCACAGGCTGAATCTGACCTGGGAAAAACGGTCGGTGCGGAATCGGCATCAGACACAGGGTGTCTGGCAACACATCCGCGATCAAAGCCGGTGACCTTGTTGATTCATCCGCCATAAAAATATCCTCAGTCTGACACTGTGTTTAAGATGGGTACTATTGCGGTTTTTTCAATGCATAGCCGTTGGCACGCATTCTCGTTTGATCCGCACAGCGCTATACTACGCAGCATCCACAGTGTTAATTTTTTAGGAGTCCTACGTGCACGTAGACCAACTCGACGCCGCGCAGCGTGCGCAGGCACTTGCGCAAGCAGAATCTGATTACCAAGCCCTATTGGCGCAAGGTTTGTCGCTGGATCTAACGCGCGGCAAGCCCAGTGCCGAACAAGCCAATTTATCTAACGCCTTAGATGGCGTACTAGACGGCAATTATTTTGCACAAGACGGTACCGATGTGCGCAATTACGGCGGCATCGACGGTCTACCCGAGGCCAAAGCACTGTTTGCCCAAGTGCTTCAAGTGCCCGCTGACGAAATGCTGATTGGCGGCAACGCCAGCTTGACCTTAATGTATCAAGTGATCGACTTCGCACTTCGCTTTGGTTTTCACAAAGCTTGGAACACCGGCGACAGCACACCGAAGTTCTTATGCCCAGTACCCGGCTATGATCGCCATTTCGCTATTTGCGAATATTTGGGTATCGAGATGGTCACGCTTCCGATGCTAGACGACGGCCCCGATATGGATGCTGCTGAAGCACTCGTGCAAGAGCTCGACAACGTCTGTGGTATTTGGTGTGTACCACGCTTCTCGAATCCTACCGGCTGTGTGTACAGCGAAGCCACCTTGGCACGCCTCGCAGCGCTACCTAAACTGGCGCAAAGCGACTTCTTGATCATGTACGACAACGCCTACGCGGTGCACGCACTTACTGCCGATGCACCTGCGCTGGGCAATATCCGCGAGCACGCGATCGCCGCAGGCACTTTAAACAATATCGTTCAATTTGGCTCGACATCGAAAATTACCTTCGCAGGCGCGGGTGTGGCGTTTTTAAGCACCTCTAAATCTAATTTAGCCGCCTTTAAGCAACATCTAGGTTTCCAAACGATTGGCCCCGACAAAGTGAACCAACTGCGTCATGTGGCATTTTTTAAAGACCACAGCGGTTTAATGGCACACATGGGTCGCCACGCGGACATCATGAAACCACGTTTTGACGCCGTGCTATCGACCCTTGAGGCGCAGCTAGGCGGCACAGGCATGGGCACGTGGATTAGCCCAGAAGGTGGCTACTTTGTATCGTTTGAAACGCGACCCGGCTTAGCCAAGGCCGTGATACAACTGGCATCCGATGCAGGCATTAAACTGACACCCGCAGGAGCGACTTTCCCCTACGGTAACGATCCACAAGACAGCAACATCCGAATTGCACCCAGCTTTCCAAGCATAGCTGATGTACAAGCCACTATGGATGCTTTTGTAGTGTGTGTGCGCTTGGCAACTTTGCGAAGCCTAGCAAAGTAAGGGGCCGGACAAACTGTAGATCGTCGCCGAGTAATAATCGATAACTGGATGCTGAGCGAGGCCCGAGCTAAGCTCAGTGGCGATACAGCAGAAAAGTAGCAAGCCCCGCGAGGCTACCTCGATGACTCAATCGTCGGAGGGTGGCGGAACCATGCTCGCAAAAGGCAAACGGGTAACGTTACTGCCGGTGGTGTTGGCCGGAACTTCTGAGATTTTCGACGAGCCTTCGCGCTCAACCTCGTCAATTCGAATCACGGATTGATAAGGGATATAGGTGCGCTTCACGCCGGCAAATTCGTTTTTCAGCTTTTCCTCGCTCGGGTCCACCACAATTTGTGAACGCTCACCAAAAACGAATTCTTCGATCTCGATAAAACCCCACATATCACTCTGATAAATCTGACGCGCAAACACCTCAAATACTTGATTTGCATTGTGAAAAATCACTTTATACACACGAGTCTCCAAGCACTAGGGCTAAGCGTCAAAATTTACGGGCGCGCAATACTACCAACCTTGCGGAAAAATGCCATAAAAATCCGCAAGGCATACCAAATAATGTGGCCTATAGTCTAGGTTTCAAGGCCCCACATCGGTATACTCGCGGCCCTCTAAGGTTAGAACCAGCAGGGTTAATGACATGTCCGTTAAAAAATTGTTCATTCAGACGCACGGCTGCCAAATGAACGAGTACGATTCGGCACGCATTGGCGATTTATTAAAAACCAGCCACCAACTCGAGCGTACAGACAACCCTGAAGAAGCCGACGTGTTACTCCTAAACACGTGCTCAATTCGAGAAAAAGCCCAAGAAAAAGTGTTTCATCAGCTGGGGCGCTGGAAGCCTTTAAAAGAAAAAAACCCCAACCTTATTATCGGGGTGGGTGGCTGCGTTGCCAGCCAAGAAGGTGCCGCAATTGGCGAACGAGCGCCTTACGTCGACTTAGTCTTCGGTCCGCAAACCTTGCACCGCCTACCTGAAATGATGGCCGAACGCAGCCAACAAGGCCCTGGAAACACTATCGTCGTGGACGTTAGCTTCCCCGAGATTGAAAAGTTCGACTGTCTGCCTGATCCAGAAATTAAAGGTGCCAGCGCCTTTGTGTCGATCATGGAAGGCTGCAGCAAATACTGCTCATTCTGTGTGGTGCCTTATACCCGAGGCGAAGAGGTCTCGCGCCCACTTGATGATGTCATCGCCGAAGTGGCGCACGCAGCGGAGCACGGTGTTAAAGAAGTCAATTTGCTCGGCCAAAACGTGAACGCGTACCGCGGCTTAAACTACTTAGGCGAGGTCGTCGATTTTGCCGAGTTGTTAACCTATATCGCCCGTATTCCAGCAATCGAGCGTATCCGATACACCACGTCGCACCCAGTAGAATTTAGCCAGGCATTAATTGACGTCTACGCTGAAATTCCGCAACTGGTGGATCATTTACACCTGCCCGTTCAAAGCGGTTCAGACCGAATTCTCGCTGCGATGAAGCGTGGCCACACGGCACTAGAGTACAAATCAAAAATTCGCGCTCTGCGTAAAATTCGCCCAAACATCAGCATGTCGTCAGATTTTATCGTGGGCTTCCCAGGCGAGACCGACGCCGACTTCAATGCCACAATGAAGCTAATCGAGGATATCGGCTACGATTCTTCATTCAGCTTTATTTACAGTGCGCGTCCCGGCACACCCGCGGCCGATTTGGTTGACGATACGCCCATGGAAGTCAAGAAACAGCGCCTGCAAATACTGCAGGCCCGTATTGCGGGTCAGGCGCGAATCATTAGTGAAAACATGGTAGGTACTCAGCAGCGGATTTTGGTCAGCGGTGTCTCTAAAAAAGATCCCGGACAACTTCAAGGGCGCACCGAGAATAATCGTGTGGTTAACTTTAGCTGTACAGACCATAGCCTGATCCACGAATTTGCGTGGGTGACGGTCGACGAAGCGCTGCCCAACTCATTGCGTGGCACCTTGGTAAAAAACCATTAATTTCGCACAAAACTGCAACACACGGCTTGACTCATCGCGCAAGCCGATTATCCTTGGTTATCCATACACAAGGGCTTTTGCCACCGACTCGCATTGACACAACTTGCCGATATTAGCGACCCCTCGTCGCAAACAGCTTCTACGACTCTAGAACCCAATAACGCATCGCATCTGGCGACTCTGTGTGGGCAGTTTGACGCCCACTTAAAGCAAATTGAGCAACGGCTCAATGTTGCCATCGCGTCGCGCGGCAACCGCTTCAGTATCTCTGGCGCTACCGAAGCTCGAGAAGCGGCTAGGGATCTGCTCGAAAATCTGTATCAAGCCATTTGCGGCGGAGAAGGCCTCTCAGCCGAAACGCTACATGTGCATATGCAAGATGCGGGCCTTGAAGTGTTAAAAGAGCAACGCGCGAGTGAGGCAGAAACCGCAGACAATGTCGTTGTAATTAAAACCAAGCGGGCACCGGTTAAGCCGCGCGGCAAGAATCAGCAAGGCTATGTGCGCGCCATCCAAGATTTTGACATTAATTTTGGTATTGGACCCGCGGGCACAGGCAAAACATATCTGGCCGTCGCCTGCGCGGTCGAGGCACTGCTGAACGAGCGCGTACGCAGAATTCTACTGGTCCGTCCCGCGGTAGAGGCCGGTGAAAAACTCGGCTTCTTGCCCGGCGATCTTGCGCAGAAAATCGACCCCTACCTGCGCCCGCTTTACGACGCTTTGTACGAAATGCTGGGCTTTGAGCAGGTCAACAAATATATCGAGCGAAATATTATCGAAGTGGCACCACTCGCATTTATGCGTGGCCGGACGCTGAACAATGCATTCATCATCTTAGACGAAGCCCAAAACACCACCCGCGAGCAAATGAAGATGTTTTTAACGCGCATCGGCTTTGGCTCGACGGCCGTTATTACCGGCGACGCCACCCAAATCGACTTGCCGCGTGGTGCACACTCGGGGCTTACACATGCCAGCCACATCCTCGACGGCGTAGACGGCATTAGTTTTACGTACTTTGCCAATAAAGATGTGGTTCGCCACCCGCTAGTACAGCGCGTCGTAGAAGCCTACGACAAAGCTGAATTGGCACCTTCTAAAATCGAGAGCAACAGTCGATGAACATCAGTGTTTGTGTCGACCGCGCGTGTGGCGGCGACAGTCCCGACGACGACAGTTTTAGGCGCTGGGTCAGCGCCGCATTAAAAGCTTGTCGCAAAAGCGGGCACGTTGACCTTAAAATCGTCGATTCGGACGAAATCCAATATCTGAACAAAACCTATCGCGGTAAAGACGCGGCTACCAACGTGTTGTCGTTTCCAAGCGAATTGCCGCCGGGCATCCCCTCGGACCTACTCGGCGATTTAGCCCTATGCACCCCAGTGATCGAGCGGGAAGCAAGGGAACAACGCAAGGTTCTGATGCATCACTGGGCTCACTTAACCATCCACGGCACCTTGCATTTAATCGGATTCGATCATATTGACGACACGGATGCCGACATTATGGAAAGCTTGGAAATTGACATTTTAGCGAGCTTATCTCTTCCTAACCCCTATGTTGATTACACTGAGGAGTGTCATCCATCATGAGCGACGACAAAACCAGCGGCGACAGTAACGATAAGTCGTGGCTGGACAAAATAGCGCTACTTTTCTCCGGCGAGCCCCGCACTAAAGAAGACCTGCATGACGTGCTAACGGTGGCGTCAGAAAATGAACTGATCGACAAAGACGCGCTCAGCATTATCGAAGGCGCCATGCAGGTAAGCGACTTACACGCACGCGATATCATGATCCCTCGAGCGCAAATGGTTGTCGTTAAAGAAGACGCTACGCTCGAAGAGTTACTGCCCCAAATTATCGAGTCGGCGCATTCGCGATTCCCTGTCATTGGCGAGAACACCGATGAGGTCTTGGGGATTCTGCTGGCTAAAGACCTCTTGCCACGCTTATTAAAAAGCGACACCGAACCCTTTGCCGTCGCCGAGCTTATGCGCCCTTGCTTTGTTGTACCCGAGAGCAAGCGCCTCAATGTTTTGTTGCGTGAATTCCGCCAAAACCGCAACCATATGGCAATCGTCATTGACGAATACGGCGGCGTTGCTGGCCTGGTTACCATTGAAGATGTGCTGGAAGAAATCGTTGGCGAAATCGAAGATGAAACCGACACCGACGAAGATGAATTCATCCGCAAAATCACCGATACCGAGTTTTTTGTTAAAGCTCTGACACCAATCGAAGACTTTAACGAGTATTTCGAAACGCAGCTCAGCGACGATGAGTTCGATACCATCGGTGGCTTAGTCATTCAAGCCTTTGGACACATGCCTGCGCGTGGCGAAACCACCACATTCGAGGGCTTCAGATTCAAAGTCATTCACGCCGATCAGCGCAAGATTCAAAGTCTGCGGGTATCTAAGCTAACGTCGTGAGCATCATCAAGCCGCTTTGGGTCCGTGCCATTATTGCGGCGCTATTGGGCGTCGCGGTCACGCTGTCACTTGCGCCTTGGGACTATTGGCCCCTTGGCGCTTTATCGGCCGCTAGCCTGTGGATCTTGTGGCACAAAGCAAAATCCACAGAAATTTTGCGCCTAGCGTGGTGTTACGGCTTGGGGTTTTTCGGAGCTGGCATTTCCTGGGTGTACGTCAGCATTCATGAGCACGGCAATGCCAGTGTCGGCCTAGCGGGGTTTTTAACCCTATTATTCTGCGCACTGCTCGCCATTTTGTTTGTCATTATGGGGTGGGTTTACCGACGTTTTCTTCATCCACGCCCCTTAGACATTAGCCACGCGCTGGCATTTACAGGCCTATGGGTGTTAAACGAGTGGATACGCACTTGGTTTTTAACAGGCTTTCCCTGGGTATTCGTAGGCTATGGCTATATCGATACGCCTCTGGCTGGGTGGGCACCCGTGGGTGGGGTCTTCGCGCTCTCGTTCATCGCTTGTCTACTGGGCTGTTTGTGGATGCTCGCCCTAACACAAAAGCGCCTCAGTTATGGTATTGCCGCTGTGGGGGCCAGTTTGCTGGCCTTTGGCGGCGGTCAAATCCTAGATAATCGTGAGTGGACTCAAAGCAAACAAAGCACCACCTACGTCGCTATTGTGCAGCCCAACACGCCCCAATCTATGAAATGGGATCGTCGCTATTACGCCTCGATTCTCGATAATCTGGGGCATCTCAGTGAACGCGCTAAGCCCGGCGATATCATCATATGGCCCGAGGCCGCGGTTCCCCGCTACTATCACAATGCCTTAGAGGACTTAAAACCTACACTCGCGCGCATGAACAAGCAATCGCAAGCCCTGATCAGCGGTATACCTTTTGCCAATCGCGCGACACAAAGCTATCACAACAGTATTGCCGTGTTTGCGGGTGGCGAAGGCTTGTATCACAAGCAACGCTTAGTGCCTTTTGGTGAATATGTCCCACTACAGAGTATCCTGCGCGGACTCATCGACTTTTTTGATTTACCCATGTCGAACTTCTCGTCGGGCGATGCTCGGCAAGCACCCCTGTGGGTGCAAAATCAAATTATTGCACCATCAATTTGCTACGAGGTGGTCTACCCCGATCTCGTAGCGCGCGGCGCGCGACGAGCTGACTGGCTATTAACCATCAGTAACGATACGTGGTTTGGCGACTCGATAGGTCCGTTGCAACACATGCAAATGGCGCAAATGCGCGCGCTGGAAACGCAGCGCTACTTGGTGCGCGGTACCAGTAATGGCATTTCAGCCATTGTGAACCCAAAGGGGCAGATCGTAAATCAGACACCACAGTTCGAACCGGCCGTGTTACGCGGCTCGGTCGAGTCCCGACAGGGTTCTACGCCTTTCATGCAAACCGGTAGTACGCCCATTATTGTTTTGGCGCTGATCGCTCTTTTATACGGGCGCCACCGACAAGCGGCAGCAAAAACCTAGGCAAAACCATAGACTTAGCAGTACTCCAAAGGCCTGATAACTGCTAAGATTGCGGTTTTATTCGGATCGCTGAAGCAAGAGCTAAAGCACACCACAGCTAAAAGAGAGACAACGTGCAATACCAAGCCGCGAGCATTGAACAAGAGGCACAGGCCTTTTGGGAATCCCAAGCCAGTTTTATCGCAAAGCCTGACCCCAAACGGGAAAAATTCTACTGCTTGGCTATGTTCCCTTACCCCAGTGGCAAACTTCACATGGGCCATGTCCGCAACTATACCATTGCCGATGTGATCGCACGCTTTCAACGTATGCTAGGTAAGAATGTGCTACAACCCATGGGCTGGGATGCTTTTGGTCTGCCCGCAGAAAATGCCGCCATTAAAAACAATGTACCACCCGCCGCTTGGACTGCAGACAACATCAATTACATGCGTGATCAGCTTAAACGCTTGGGCTTTGCCTACGACTGGACACGCGAAGTCACGACCTGCGAGCCAGACTACTATCGCTGGGAGCAATGGTTTTTTACCCGGTTGTTCGACAAAGGTTTGGCCTACAAAAAACAAGCCGAAGTAAACTGGTGCGAAACTGACAACACGGTCTTGGCAAACGAGCAGGTAGTCGACGGTTGCTGTTGGCGTTGCGACAACCCCGTAGAGCGACGCAATATTGACCAATGGTTTATCAAAATTACCGACTACGCCGAGCAGCTCTTAAACGACATTGACCAATTGGACGGTTGGCCCGAGCAGGTCAAAACCATGCAGCGCAACTGGATTGGTCGCTCCGAAGGCGTTGAACTGCAATTCGAAGTAGACGGTCAAGGACCTTTGTCGGTCTACACTACGCGTCCCGATACCTTAATGGGCGTGACCTATGTCGCCGTTGCGGGGCAACACCCGCTAGCGCAAAAGGCCGCTGAATCGAACCCAGAACTGAAGGCCTTTTTAAGCTCGATCGCCAACACCAAAATGGCAGAAGCCGATTTAGCGACAGCCGAAAAATTGGGCATGGCGACAGGTTTTACCGCCATTCACCCCCTTACCGGCCGTGAAGTTCCCGTATGGGCGGCAAACTTTGTATTGATGAGCTACGGCTCGGGTGCGGTCATGGCGGTACCGGGTCACGACCAGCGCGACTGGGAGTTTGCGACAAAATACGGACTGCCGATTGAGCAGGTCATCGAACCCGACAACGGCGATGAATGCGATGTATCAACAGCCGCTTACACCGCCAAGGGGATGCTGGTTAATTCCGGCGACTACAATGGTTTAAGCTCGGCTGAAGCATTCGAGACTATTGCGGCTGCACTTGAAGCGGCAGGTAAAGGGCACAAAACCGTGCAATACCGCCTGCGCGATTGGGGCATATCGCGTCAGCGCTATTGGGGCGCTCCCATCCCCATCATTAATTGCGATAAGTGCGGTGCTGTGAGCGTGCCCGAGCAAGACTTGCCGGTCGTCTTACCTACCAATGTCGAATTTGACGGTGTGGGCTCTCCGATCAAGAAAATGCCTGAATTTTACGAGACCACTTGCCCTTGCTGTGGGGGTCCTGCCGAGCGCGAGACGGATACCTTTGATACCTTTATGGAATCTTCTTGGTATTACGCTCGCTACGCTAGCGCAACTAACGACAAGGCAATGCTAGATGACGACGCCAATTACTGGTTGCCAGTAGATCAATACGTGGGTGGCATCGAGCACGCGATTTTGCACCTGTTGTACGCCCGCTTTTTCCACAAGCTGTTACGCGACGAAGGCTTGGTCAATTCTGACGAGCCGTTCAAACGCCTCTTGACGCAGGGCATGGTGCTAAAAGACGGCGCCAAGATGAGCAAATCTAAAGGCAACACGGTTGATCCACAAGCGCTAATAGACAGCTATGGAGCCGACACCGTGCGCCTGTTTAGCATGTTTGCCGCACCACCAGAGCAATCGCTTGAATGGTCAGATGCCGGGGTCGATGGCGCTCACCGATTCTTAAAGCGCTTGTGGCGCATGGCCTTTGAGCACATCGACGGCACGGCAGATACCCCCGAAAAACCACTGGCAGCCAAAGACGTGCGTCGCAAGCTACACGAGACCATTGCTAAAGTGACCGACGACTACGGCCGTCGCCAAACCTTCAATACCGCGATCGCGGCAGTCATGGAGCTGTGCAACGAACTGGTGCGCTTGGACCAAAGCGATAGCACCTCACGCAACGTTATGCGTGAAGGGCTGTCGGTTGCAGTGCGCCTGCTCGCGCCCATTGTGCCACACGTTTGCCACAGTCTGTGGCAAGCGCTAGGTTACAAATCGGACATCGCCAACGAAGCGTGGCCCGAGGTCGACCAAGCGGCGTTGGTGCGCGATGAAATTGAGCTCGTCGTGCAGGTTAACGGCAAGGTCCGCGCCAAAATGGCTGTGGGCATTGACGCCAGCAAAGAAAGCATTGAACAATTGGCCTTGGCTCAAGACAACGTGCAGCGATTTATAGCGGATGCCACGGTGCGTAAAATCATTGTCGTGCCGGGCCGGCTGGTGAACATAGTGGCAAATTAAACATGAGGCGAATTACTCTAGCACTAATCCTTACCTTGTTAAGCGCCTGCGGCTTTCAGTTGCGTGGCAGTGATACCCTAGCTGTCGAAGCCCATACAAGCCTACCTATTCGAGTGGTGGGGCTCAGTGCCTACAGCGACTTCGCCAGTGCCCTGCAGGTTGCACTTAAGCGCGAAGGGCTGGTCCAAGCCGAACAGGCTGACCTTACGCTCATCATTAAACCTGTTGAATTTAGCCAAAATACGCTAACCGTCGGCGAATCACTGCGCATCGCCGACTACGATGTCAGTGGACGCGTGCGTTATCAGCTGATCTTCAAGAACGACCCCGAGTCGGCAGTCGATGAACTTGCTGCAAGCGACGAATTTGACCGGATTATCGAAGCATCACAGCGCCTAGATTACGACCCTGAAGCACCGCTGGCCAGCCGCGCCGAGCGCGATGAAACCGAACAAGCGCTGTATCAAGAACTGGCTTCGCGCCTAGCGCGCCGAGTAGCACTCAGAGTTCAAGCCCTGAAGTCCTGATGCAAATCTACCCTAATAAACTGGCGCAACACTTAAGCTCATCGCTGTTGCCCGTTTATTTGGTCAGCGGCGAAGAACCTCTGCAAATTCAAGAATGCTGTGATGCCATTCGCCAAGCCGCGCGCAAACAGGGCTGTGAAGAACGCATCGTTCATCACGCTGATAGCGGCTCGTTCAACTGGGATGACTTTAGTGCCGACTCGAATGCCTTATCGCTATTTGCAAGCCAGCGCTTAATTGAAGTGCGTCTTGGCAAACAAAAAGCCGGAAAAGACGGCAGCGCAGCACTAGTAGAATATTGCGAAAGATGCGAACCCGGCACCGACATCCTCTTGATTACCACCGACAAGCTCGACAAAGCAACGCTCAACAGTAAGTGGGTGAAGCAAATCGATAGCGTGGGTGGCCTATTGCGCATTTGGCCGGTAGAGCCAGCCCAACTGCCCAACTGGATTGACCAGCGTTTGCGCCAAGCGGGGCTTAGCATTGAGTCCGATGCCTTAAAATTACTCAGTGAACGAGTGGAAGGCAATTTACTGGCAGCGGCACAAGACATCGAAAAACTGAAACTCTACGCCGGCAACAACAGTGCCATCGATGTAACAACCGTACAAGAAGCCGTCGCCGACAGCGCCCGTTTTAATGTCTACGATCTAGCGGACAGTTTATTAAGTGGCGATGCCGAGCATTGTATTCGCATGCTGCGCGGCGTGCGGGATGAAGGCACTGACGCGGCGGCGGTGCACTGGGTTTTCCGCAAAGAGATTTTGCTGTTAGTCGATTTAAAAACCGCCACGAACGAGGGAACCAACCCCGCTCAAGCCATGCAGCGCTTTGGGGTCTGGAAGAACCGTCAGCACCTTGTCGGCAGCGCGGTGAAGAGGCTGTCGGCCAAACGTTTAGAACGAGCCACCTCGCAGCTAGCCGATGCTGACCAAGCCTTTAAAGGCGCCAAGCACGATGATCCATGGCGTATCTTCGAGCAAATAGCCGTTAACCTAAAAACCCACCCCTAAGAGACATTGATCATGACCCTTTCGTTTTACGATGCCACCATCAAACCCATGAAAAAAGCCATTAAAAACCTACGCAAGGTGCTGCACATTGGCGCCAAACACGCGCAAGAAAATGGCATTGAAGAAGAGACACTGCTACAGAAAAAACTGTTTGAAGACATGTTTGACCTGCGCACCCAGATATTTGCAGTGCAGCTATTAAGCGCACACCAGGGTGCCTTATGTATTGCCGGTGTAACACCCTCGCCGACGGATGTGCAGTTCAATACCTTTGCCGGCGCCGATGCGCTGCTCGAGACCCTATTGAGCGATTTGGATAAAATTGATCCTGAGGCATACCAAAGCAAAATGCTCGAACCCGTGACCTGCAACCTACCCATTGGCACTGCGCACTTTGAGACAGCATTAGAGCACATGCAGCAGTGGGTCATTCCTCACACCTACTTTCATGTGACCACGGCATACAATATTTTGCGCCACAACGGCGTGCCTTTGGGTAAATCCGATTACTTAGGCGCCGTGAATATGCGTTTGGAGAAATAGCACATGTCGCCAAAGGCGACATGTAAAAATTACACCCAATAATTTTCTTGCGTTCGGCCAAAAACTAAACTACTGTAAATGCATACAGTAGTTTAGTTGGGCGGCTGCTTAGTGCCCGCCCCTAGTAAGAGGCACATACCCATGAACGCATTACTCGAACAAGCCATTCAACGCGACGACACTTGGATCGGCGGCTTTAACGTCGGCGAACTTAATGTCAGCACTTACCGTCGCTGCCAAAGCACTGGCTATGCCCCGCTCGACGCCGTACTTACCGGCGGCGGCTGGCCCTTAGGCAATACCATCGAACTACTAAGCGATGGTCATGGCCTTGGCGCCATGGGTGTGTTCTTACCCATTATGCACAGACTTTCAAGCCGTGGGCAATGGCAGGCCTTTATCAACCCGCCTTGCGCACCGTACGCACCCTTGCTGGAAGCGCGCGATATTCCTACCGAGCAGGTCTTATTAGTACATACCGACTCGAAAGAAGATATCCTGTGGAGCATCGAGCAAGCGATTACTCACAATACCTGCGCTACGGTATTTGCTTGGCTGGGACATCACCGTTACAGCTACGCTGAACTCCGCAAGCTGCAGCTGGCAGCGACCGAGCACGACAATCTGATTGTGTTGTTCCGCCCCCTCAGTGCCGCCGATGAACACGCACCAGCCTGTTTACGTCTAAAAGTCAGCGCCTATCGAGAATTCGAAATCATTAAACAGCGCGGCGGCAAACAGCAAATTCAGGTAAACTTACCCGCAAGTGACGATTTACCCAATCAGCCACAGCTGTGGGAACTACCTGTCAGCACGACTCAGCAGGCGACAATTCAGACTGTGGCTTATCCCTAACGAGTAATACATGAATGATCAGTGGCTAACAGAGTACGGTGTAACCCTCGGCGTTGGCGCACTGATTTTATTCATGATTTTTATCGTTTGGGACCTCGCCAAACGCAGCGATGCAGGGAAATTCGGCACGATGATTTTATACATAGCACTTGCTATGGGCATTTTTGGCTTCCTAATAAAAATCGTCATTGGATACCTGCTCGAAAACGCCGCCACCGGTTAATACATTTACAACATGTGGTTGTGCGTACGTTTTCCTCAATGGGAACTCGATAGCATCGGTGCTCCTACCACCGCCGCTGCCATTGTAGATAAGCAAATCATTATTTGTGTAAACCAGGAGGCTCGCACGTTAGGCATTCGCACCGGCCAAAATCTTGGCCACGCCCTGCAACTGGCAAATAATAATCAAGTCAGCTGGCTCGACCGAGATCCCGCTCAAGAACACAAGGCACTTAACAATCTCATCGCCTGGGGCTACCGCTACACCTCGACCAGCTATTCTGATTTTGGGTCGAACCTTCTATTACGCATTGGCCCAAGCCTGAAACTCTTCAAAGGTGTAAACGCCCTCCTACACACCCTACAATGCGATTTAAAACACTACTCGTACCATTACCACTTAGGGATTGGGCACTCACCCATAGGCTCGTGGCTGGCAAGTTTCTTAGACTCAGATAACGCGCTGCTGGAAGCCTCAGACAAAGATAAACTTGGCCATTTATCACTACGCGCTTTAAGCAACTTATACCCTAAAGATGTTGATGCTTTAAGAAAAAGCGGTTTGGTCACACTGTCCGACGCATGGAATCAGCCCCGCGCCGAACTGCGCAAACGGTGCTCTAAACACTTTGTCGAACACCTCGAACATCTCTGCCTTGAACGCGAAGCCTATGTGCCGGATTACCAACCGCCTAAGTACTTCTTAGACCGCTTTCGTTTTGGGTATGACCTAAACGACACTCAAGAACTGTGGCCAGGCATCGAGTACTTATTGAACGGCTTAAGCGCCTTTCTGCGTCACACCCAACACCGTACGGCTTCACTGACTTGGCACCTAGGAGGTATTCACCGCTATCGCGAACAGTTCACCTTGCGCAGCAGTCAAGCACACAGCCACATCACCCCTTGGCTTGGCCTTATGGCTATACGCCTAGAAAGCCTGCAGCTGAAAGAACCGATCGACAGTCTGATGCTAGAGTGCCGTGAACTCTTACCTCTAGAAGCCGATGCCATCGACCTATTCGGCAGCACGAAAGGTGCGCCCAAACAGGCACTAAGTGACCGCTTACGTACGCGTCTTGGACACCAAGCCGTACAACATATACGACGCCGTGATGAACATATACCCGAATATGCGCATCAGTTCACTTGCGAGCTGCCTACCGCCACATCGCCCCAAACTGAGGTTCGCGCCCCACGTCCACTTTGGTTGCTTAACCCTCCGGTGAACACGCAATCTAAACAGGCCAAACAATGGGTACATGGTGATATCACCTTAATGCTTGGCCCCGAGCGCATCGAAGACTACTGGTGGGAATCCAGTCAGTGTCGGGACTATTACATTGCCATCGACAAAGAGCACTACCGCTTTTGGGTATTTCGCGACCGACGATCCCAGCAATGGTATCTGCACGGTATTTTTGAATAACAGGACCGTGGCACGCTACGCACGCGACGTCCTGTCGCGTTACGTTCCGCGCGAAACAGGCTGCAGCCGCTGGGCTATTTTTGTGTTCTTAAAAAATTAAGTGGTACCTAATCCTAACTTTTCGAGTTATTGAATCTAGGCACCCACACGTAGCCCGACTCGACATCACCAAAAACGTAGGCGGCCTGGCCCGTTTGGTACAAGGCGGCAATGTACAAACACACTAGGGAGTCTAATAGATCTTCGTTAGTTTTTACCGCGGCACCACGCAAGTTGCTTATATAGTCGGTTTGTAAACATTCTAAGAGTGGGTCTTCTATTACCAAAGACACATCGGCTGTTTGCAATGACAGAATGGCCTGAGCTAACTGGACTTGCCCTTGCTTGCGTTCGGCTACCGAGCCGCGCTTGTACAGCAAACGCTCACGCCAGCCAAAAAGTTCGACCATAGAGGGGTGTGGATAACACTCGAGCATAAAGTGTTTTTTGCCCAAATGCTCAAATCCGTGCAGGCGAAGCATTTCGGCCGCACGAACACTGGCTGCATTTGGGTACAAGGTTAAGTTAGACGGGTGACAACCCGCGTTTGCGCCCCGAAAGACCTGGTTCAGTTGCGCTTCACACCCTCGTTGCCCTTCTTGATTGTTGATGATTAAAGGCGCGTCGATTGCAATGCCTTCGATCGCGGACGAAACAATATCCGCAACCCATGCCTCAACCGACTGAGTCGCAACACGGCAGAACAGCACATTGAGCTCGGTGCCGACCAATTCGCCAACAGCCAGCGCCGAGTTGTTATTCTCGGGACGCCACGCCATGTCAAAACCCGCAATGCGCATGTCTTAACCGGCCTATTGGCGCCGAAAACCTTGACGAGGGAAGTGTACGTGAACCAAGCCGGCTTTTTTGCTTTGACGTGCGATCACATACTCCAACTCGTCTTCACGCACCAACTGACCAGACACAGGCAGCAAACCGTAGTCGTCTGGTACAATACTGACCATCTGCTTACCCGAACCGTGGTCTAGGGGCGCCGCCTCTCGCGCAATATACAGGCTATCGGCCGCGGTAATATCTCTGACCTGAGTTGACCCAAGCGCTGCCATCTTCGCCATCCACGCTTGAATATTCGGGTAGCCCTCGATACCTGGGTACTCGCCCACCGCATACAAAAACCAAAGACCATGATAAGCGGTAAAATCAGCCAGTGTTGGCGCATCGCCAAACACAAAAGATTGGGTTAAACGCGCCTCCATATCGTTAAGATGAGCTTGAACCATGGCTTTTGCTTGCTCACCTTTGGGCGTGGGTTTAGCACCTTTCATTAGCTTCATGCGATCCCAGGCAAAACGCAGCAAACGAATCAAACCGAATTCTTGCTTCATTTTTTGCTTTAATGCACCGCCAAAAGCTAGACCTACCAAAGCGAAAAACAGATCGCCATCTACTCGCGCGATAAACTCCGCCTGCTCTGTGCTTTGCTTTGAAGGTGCCAGCTCGGGCTTTTTACAGTCTGCGGCAATTCGCTCAGCAATAGCGCGCGTATCGCAGTAAATATCAGCCCCCCACTGCGCCACAGGAATACGACGATAACCACCGGTTAGCTGGTCAAGATCTTTGCGAGGCAACATAGGTGAGGTTTCTACCGAATCGTAAGGACACTCGCAATACGCAAGCATTCGACGGATCTTCTCTGCGTAAGGCGATAAGGGGTAGTGATGCAAAATTGGTTTCGTCATAAAACACCCAAGTTTTGTTGTTGTTTTGGATTAACGCTCACGCGAATACAAGGATCGAGCCAGCGGGGCAAGCCTTGGAACTGTCTTGCCACTCAGCGGCAATAAATAACTTAATCACTATACGCTACTCGCGTAGCGATCAGACCACGATTGACAAGCAAATAATACTGTATAAATATACAGCAACCAAGCCCTGTTAATCAATGTCTATGCCTTACTGCGAACTGGTTTGCACCAGTAACTACAGTTTTTTGCGCGGTGCGTCTCACCCTGACGAGCTAGTCGCTCGCGCCGCCGAATTAGGTTATGGCGCTATCGCTATTACCGATGAATGTTCGCTCGCGGGCGTAGTAAAGGCTCACGTACAAGCCGAGATCTCTGACATTAAACTCATTATTGGCAGTGAATTTCTCACTGCAGAAGGGGTTCGCCTAGTCGCCCTAGCGCCCAATCGAAACGCTTATAGCGAACTCTCAGGCTTGATTAGTCGGGCACGTCGAAGAGCCGATAAAGGTCAATACGAGGTGCATTTAACCGATCTTATTTTTCATTTAAAGCACTGCTTGCTGATTTGGTTACCCGAGCAGCTAAATCGCTCGCAAGTCGCCTTTGGTCATACCCTAAGTAAGCGCTTTAAAACGCGCCTGTGGTTGGGGTTTAAACATTTGTTAGCGGGCGAGACCCGGCAACAGTTTCAAGCCTTTGAAGCCTTAAGCCAAGAACTGAATATCCCCATGGTAGCCTGTGGCGATGTACGCATGCATTCCCCCAAACGCAAAGCCTTGCACGACGCGCTAACGGCCTTGCATCACCGCACTCAGATTGATCGCTTGGGAACCTTGCGTTTAGGCAACAGTCAGCAGCATTTACGCCCTTTAGAACTCATTAAAGCCTTATACCCAGAGGAACTCATACAGCAAAGCCAAACGATTGCTGATCAATGCCAGTTTTCGTTACGGGAACTGCGCTATGAGTATCCGCAAGAAATTGTGCCTACCGATCAAACCGCCAGTGAGTATTTACGCCAAGAAGTGGAACAAGGCTGTCGTCAACGATGGTCCAATGGCACCCCCGATGCCATTCAAGAACGTATCGAGAAAGAGCTCGAACTGATTGCTCAGCTGCGCTACGAACACTATTTTTTAACCGTCTACGATATCGTCAATTTCGCAAAATCGCGCCGCATTTTGTGCCAAGGCCGAGGTTCTGCCGCCAATTCAGTGGTGTGCTACTGCCTAGGTATTACCGAAGTGTCGCCCGAACATATCGATTTGCTATTTGAACGCTTCATTTCGCAAGAGCGTGACGAACCCCCTGACATTGACGTCGATTTTGAGCACGAGCGGCGCGAAGAGGTCATTCAGTACATCTATTCAAAATACTCACGTCGTCGAGCGGCTCTTGCAGCCACTGTCATTACCTACCGAACCCGAAGTGCTATTCGCGATATAGGTCGCGCCATGGGGTTCGATGCCAGTTTCATTGAGCAGCTCAGCCAATCGATCGCCTGGTGGGACCGACGAGCCGAGCTGCAACAGCGTTTTAACGAGCAAGGCATTAAGCATAGCGAACAGCAGGCGGTCCATTTTCAGCACTTGGTTAACCAGATTCTCGGGTTTCCGAGGCATTTGTCGCAGCACGTGGGCGGTTTTGTGATTAGCGCAGGACCCATATCGCAGCTCGTGCCGGTCGAGAATGCCAGCATGCCTGACCGCACGGTGATTCAGTGGGACAAGGACGATATCGAGGCCTTAGGCCTGCTTAAAGTCGATGTCCTAGCACTGGGAATGTTATCCGCCATCCGCAAATCCTTAGATCTAATCGCGAATTATCAACCAACCATCGCGCATTTACGTGAAATCCCTAAAGAAGATGCCAGCACCTATCGCATGCTGCAAACGGGCGATAGCTTAGGGGTATTCCAAATCGAATCGCGCGCCCAAATGGCGATGTTGCCGCGTTTAAAGCCTGCCTGCTTTTACGATCTAGTGATCGAAATTGCCATTGTCCGCCCCGGTCCGATCCAAGGCGAAATGGTGCACCCCTACCTACGTCGGCGGGAAGGTTTAGAGCCCGTGACCTTTCCAAACGACGCCATTAAAGGGGTGTTGCAACGGACCCTAGGAGTCCCCATCTTTCAAGAACAGGTCATTCGGCTAGCCATGGTCGCAGCGGGCTTTAGCGGCGGTGAAGCCGATCAACTCCGCCGCGCTATCACCAATTGGGGCAAGAACAGCAAATTACTCACCTTCGAGCACAAATTAATTCAGGGCATGCTGGCCAATGGCTACGACGAAGCTTTTGCCAATCGCTTATTCGACCAGATTAAGGGGTTTGGCGGCTACGGTTTTCCAGAGTCGCACTCGGCTAGCTTTGCACTGCTGGCCTACGCGTCAGCTTGGCTTAAACGGCATCACCCCGGCGCTTTTTATGTGGGCATACTCAACAGCCAGCCCATGGGTTTTTATAGCCCTTCACAACTGATACAAGATGCCCAGCGCCACGGTATTCATATCGAGCCTCTCGACATTAATCAAAGCCTTTGGGACCACCAACTGGTTGCCACAGATTATCGGCAGCAACCCAGCACAATTCGTTTAGGCCTGCGCTTAGTCAAGGGCTTAAGCAAAGCGACTGCTACGCGTATTGTCGAAGCTAGGCGACAGTACGGGCCCTTCAAAGCATTGAATGAATTACGCCAGCGCGCCGCTATACCCGCCAATGAACTGCAAGCACTCAGCGCCGCCGATGCTTTATCGACTATCAGTGGTCACCGCCATCAGACCCAGTGGCAGGTCTTAGGGTTGCCCGAACATCGGCCCTTGCTGGCCAGTTTGGATAACACCGAAAATTACCAAAGTCCTACCATCGAACCCCCGAGTGTGGCTGAAAACGTACTGGCCGATTACCAAAGCACCGGGCTCACACTGCGCGACCATCCTTTATCGTTATTACGCACAGAATGGCCCTTTAAACGGTGTTCGACCCACCGCGAACTGCTTTCGGCCTCGTCTCAACGTTTTGTTCGTATCGCGGGTTTGGTCACCTGCAAACAGCGACCGGGAACGGCTTCGGGTGTTATTTTTTTGACCTTAGAAGACGAAACGGGCAACCACAATGTCGTGGTCTGGCCCAAGCTACAGGAACGTTGCCGCCAGGCATTAATGAATGCACGGTTACTGGTCGTTAAGGGTACGCTCGAGCGTAAAGACAATGTCAGTCATATTATTGCCGGCGATTTAGAAGACTACACCCATGTTCTGGCATCGTTATCGATTAAAGCCAGAGCTTATCGATAACCCGCATCAATAACGCATTGCATCGCCCGAGCCGCTAAAGGCTTCGCCCATTCTGGCATATCACTAACGGGTAATACGGTAAATTGATGTGCTTTCACCACAAATAGGCATTTAGGCATCGGGCGTGTCATCGTGTCACATTGAAACGAGTTGTCGAACACCGCGAGCTCACTGAGCCGCGGAATTAAACTGAGCATATTATGAATAGAGCTTACCCAACGCTCTTTAATCTTAGCTTCTGGTATGAAATGTCCACCCCGACGCACCCTTTGCGCCACTCTTTCGACATGCAGTTCAAGTGATTCTAGACCGCAGTAAAAGATGCGCACGTCGCACCCTTTATCGATCGCACGGTGCAATAACTTGCAGATCGAATTACCACCCAGGGTCGTTTCAATGGCGTAATCGTGATTGTGTTGTACCGCTAACTCAAGCTGCTTGTAGCCTATACGCCACGCTTCTGCATTCGCTGTTTCTTGAGAGAATTCCGGATGGCGTCTGAGTAGATTTCGTGCCACTTCATCCGGATTAAAGTAGTCGCCACGCTTTGCGCGCAAATATGCGCCAACGAGCGAACTTTTACCCGCACCATTAACACCGGCAATGACCGTAATCACAAAGGTGTATCGCCCCCTGGATTGTACGAATGCCCTAGCTCATCGCCAGTCGCTCCAAACAATTGATCCGCGGCTTCACGCGACGACTGGCTAGTGATTCGTTCATATAAGCGGTCGTATTCACTACTGACACTACCAATTTCGTGCTGTTTTAGGCGCACCACCAACTGTTGATAAAGAGCTTTCATTTTCAGTATTTCCTCGTACTGAGAAACGCTTAAGACAACCGCTAAATCTTGCCTGCGCAAACTTAAGCCAATGGGTTCTTGCGTTTGGCTTAGTGCTTTAAGCGAAGACTCAATACTGCGGCCAAAGGCTTTGCCACCCATACGTTTAAGATCCGGCATCTCAGGTAGTAAGGCCAAGCTTTCAAGCTGGCTCTCTAACTCATGCGAACGGGCTGTGTACAAACCCGACTCTTTGACTCCTAGCGTTTCTGAACTCATTACGACCTCCTTGCAGTATAGTGCCACTTTAATTTAAAAGTGCCACTTTGAGCAAATTTGATGGAAAATAGTAAATTCGGTAAGCCTTAAGCAGTTTGGTACCATAAAGCGTTTTTCAATCAACTTGGCAACTTATGCACCCCATCATTAAAGTCAGCCTTCGCTTAGTCGCGCTATTTATCGGCTTACTGCTACTGACGCGCCTAATGGGCTGGTTTGATTTAAGCGATATCAAGCGCTGGTTTGAACTGCTACAACATCAGCCAGTAGAGTCTTTAATCGCCTTGGTCATTGCTTTGCTTTTGGCCGACTTGCTGTTTTCTATTCCCACGGTCTGGGTCGCCCTGTTTGCAGGTTATTTTTTAGGATTTCAAGTTGGTTTCGGTGCAGTATTTTTGGGGTTAATCACCGCCGCATTCTGCGCCTACGAAGCAAGTCGAGGCATGGGTTTGCAGCTATTTTCACGTCTTGGGTTATCCGCGGGCGAGCAAGCCAAAGTGCAAGATGATTTTTTAAGCTACGGCTCGCTCATGTTGCTACTCAGTCGCTCTGCACCCATGCTGCCAGAAATCACTTACTGTCTGGCCGGTGCAGCCAAAATGCCTAGACTCAAGTTCACGCTATTTTTCTGCTTGGGTCACATTCCCTATGCGCTACTTACAACCTACGCAGGCTCTCGTAGCAACCTAGAGGCTCCGTATCCCGCCCTCGCCGCCTTACTCTTACTTTACGTAGGCCTTTGGGGCGCAGCCTTTGTCTTAAAGCGCAAACATCAAACAGTACATTCAGATCTCACGTAAACCGCCATAAACTAAAGCGCTAACGGTTCCAAATTGGCGCCCCACTCATCAGGGATTTGTTTTGGCAGTAATAGGGTCTAAACTGAAGAGAACATTTTTAGGAGACCAAAATGCGTTTACTGACCACCTTTTTATTGTTATGCATTAGCTCGCTGACACTTTCGGCGCCACTGCAAAAAGCCACCCAAGTCCTCGGCGGTTATCCCGCACAAAATTTATTGGATACCGGTACCGACATCTTGGGCAACGCAATCGACTACCCCTCAGAAAACTGCAGCCCACGCATTCATTCCGACATTATTACCATGGCACCTGGCCAAACGGGCGCAAAACACACCCACGTCACACCGCTTTACGCGCAAATATTATCGGGCACCATAAAAGTAGACTACGAGGGCTATGGTATTAACACCTACACAGCCGGCGACACCTTCATGGAAGCCATGCATGTCGTGCACCACGGCTACAATGACAGCGACGAACCCGCCTCTCTTCTGGCCGTATATATGGACTGCAAAAAATAATATATAGCATATATTAAAAATAATTAAGGGCTGATACACTCCGATCAAAGTGATGAGGAGGTGACATGCACACCATCGATTTAAGCGGCAAAGTGGCGCTAATTACAGGCGGAGGCAGAGGCTTAGGCAAAGCCATGAGTCTGGGGCTTGCTGATGCCGGTGCCGATATCATTATCGCGAGCCGCAAACTAGAAAATTGTGAAGCAGTGGCCGAGCAAATCAGAGCAAAAGGTCGACGAGCGCTGGCGATACAGGCGCATACTGGCGAGCCCGAAGCCTTAGACAAAGTCATCGAACAGAGCTACGCGGAGTTCGGCCGTGTCGATATCCTGATCAACAACGCTGGCATGAACCCCATGCTGGGCGGGCTTAGTGACTTAAGCGTCGAGCTTTTTCAAAAGCTGTTCGACGTCAACACCAAAGGGCCATGGTACTTAGCGTCTCGAATGGCGCCCAAAATGGCAGAGCACGGCGGTGGCTCGATCATTAACGTCATCTCTGTGGCGGGTTTAAAACCCCCGGCGTATCTCGGCTTTTACGCAGCCACTAAAGCGGCGCTGGAAGCGCTGACCAAAGTCATGGCCATTGAATGGGGGCCCATGAACATCCGCGTAAACGCCTTGGCGCCCGGAAGCTACCACTCGGATTTGTTCGACAGTGCCGCTGCCAACCCAGGCTACGAAGAGGGCTCGATTAAGGCCACCGTGCAAAAACGTATTGCCGAGACCGAGGAAATCATCAGCCCTGTTCTGTACCTAGCCAGCGACATGTCGGCCTATACGACAGGGCATACCTTGGTGAGCGACGGCGGCTTTATGTTGCTTTAAGCATTCGCGCTTACCATTGGATCCACTTAATCCAGAACGAGTATGGGGCGGGCCTATCGCTAACGCCCTCTTACCTGATGGGCTTCTGATGCAGCGCCATAATGCGTACAGAAAAAAGTACATGTACAGGATTGAGGCAATGGAAAGCATCAGTTATACCTCTGCGAGAAGTAATCTTGCTAAAACTATGGATCAAGTCTGTGACGACCACGCCCCTATTGCGATTACCCGTAAGGGCCAAGGAGCCGTAGTAATGATCTCTATGGACGATTACCAGGCTCTTGAAGAAACGGCTTACTTATTACGAAGCCCAAAGAATACCCGACGGCTGATAGCCTCCATAGCCGAACTTGAGGACGGAAAGGGTCAAGAACGAGATTTGACTGAATGAGATTGATCTTCTCCGAACAAACCTAGGAAGATTACCTTTTTTGGCAAAAAACGGACAAAAAAATACTCAACAGAGTCAACCTGCTCATAAAAGACACGAAGCGTGAACCCTTTAATGGCATAGGCAAACCCGAACCTCTAAAACACGCCCTATCCGGCTATTGGTCCCGACGAATCAATGATGAGCACAGGTTGGTTTACAAGGTAGATCAAGACGCCCTGCTCATCGCGCAGCTTCGTTACTACTACTGACTTGATCGAGCATTCAGCTGAGCGATTCGGCTGCACCCATGCAAGAGCACCGTTGCGCCTCTGACTTCAAAAGAAGTCCCATCCGCGCCCACCTGGTCATTTATTTTGCTCGCGCCCTTCCGCTAATGGCGACGACTCAAAAACTCAATAAGTTAGGATTAGGTGCCTCTTAACCTTTTAAGAACACAAAAATTAGCCGAGCGGCTGCAGCCTGTTTCGCGCGGAGCGTCACGCGACAGGACGTCCGCTTGATGATTACGCGTCGGGATAGTACATCCTGCGGCACGCAAGCTTATCCAGCTTCTCACTGTTGTTACGAGGTAAGGGCCCGTCGGTCAGAGTAATATATTTGGGCACCTTAAAGGTCGCTACGCGCGACGCTAGGTGCTCACGCAGAGTGGCTTCATCTAGCGCTGAACCCTCGTGCGCATAAAGCACCATCGCGAGCTCCTCGCCCATGCGTTGATCGGGCACACCAAATACCACACACTCTTTGACCTTGGGGTTCTCGTAGGCCGCGTTCTCGATCTCGTTCGGGCTAATATTTTCGCCGCCACGGATCACAATCTCTTTGCTGCGCCCGGTAATAAACACAAAGTTATCTTCATCAAGAAACCCCAGATCGCCGGTACGCATCCAGCCGTCTGCGGTAAATACCCGCTCGGTGGCCTCGGGGTTATTCCAATACTCTTTCAAGCAAGTAATACCGCGCAGCTGAATCTCACCGTTTTCACCTGCAGCCAGCGGCTGATCGTTAGTATCGGCAATACGGAATTCCATAATGGGCGAAGGCAAACCAGCCGAGCCAACTTTAAGGTCGTAAACCACACCCGCCATTTGCGATCCGACGGCCACGGTTTCAGTCATACCAAATCCAGCCGAGCGACTCGCGTGAGGTAACTCAGAAGTGATTAAATCGGGGAGATCCACCGGCGTTGCGGCACCGCCAGCTACAATACGTAATAAAGATTCGATGCTGTATTGATGACGCAATGGACTGGTAATGACATCGCGCAAAATTGCGGGCACTGAGCTCATGGTCGTTACCTTTTCGCGATCGATCAATTCAAGCGCGGTCTCAGTATTCCACTTGCGCATCATAACCACTTTAGACCCAATAAAAGCAGGCAGTAGTAATCCCGAAATCAGTCCTGTGCCATGAAATAGGGGTACCGTGAGCATTGCAGTCTCGCCTGTCGCACCACCGCGATACTCACGTTCACCTTCTAAGCTCATGACCAAATAGCCCAGATACAACATATTCATCACCGCCTGAGCAACGGCACGATGCGTGGTTACAACCCCTTTAGGCTTACCTGTGCTACCCGAGGTATACATGATCATGGCGACGTCATTCGGGTCTACCGTAACGGACGTTGCACTCGCCGAGCTACCAAGTTCGAGTGCTGCTTCTAAAGCCGTGGCATTGGCGGGTAACTCGCAAGCGTCTAACTGCGCGGTCACTAACAAAATCAGGTCTGCGCGGTGATCTAAGGTCTTAAGCAGAGCACAGCGACGCGCGTCAACGATCGCGCATACCGGATCGGCGTTACCCACAAGGTAATCCAACTCTTCCGCTTTGCTCCACGAGTTTAAAGGTACCGCGATAGCACCAACGGATAAAATTGCATAGAACGATGCCGACCAGTGCGGACAGTTTTGCATGGCGATGACGACGCGGTCACCCGGCTTAACACCCAATTCGCCTTGAAGATACGCGGCCAGGGCATCCACTTCTTGATAAAAACGCGCATAGTCGTAGCGCAGATCTTCGAACACCATAAAAGGTTTGTCCAGATGCTGACGCCCTGCCCCCATCACGCCCATCATGTCAGCCGGCGCGTGTTTAAAGCCAGTGTATTGAGCATCACCTACGCTGAAAGTATCTAGCTCAAAAAAAGCGCCAGGAGCGGTTATTTCATCACGCTTACTGTGAACATCTTCTATGCTAATCATGACTCGTACTTGCCTCTATGTTCGCTATTATTCGTTCGACACTGTCAATAAAGACGGTGCGCGCATTTTTACGGTTTAAATGTTCTATTAACTCTTCAACGACCTGCACATCGTCCCGAGCTAATGACTGCCAGTCTTCATCGTTCAACTTAAAACCCGACTGCTGCCCAGCAATTTCTAAATAGATCGATCCCATAATCGAATTACCGACCCATTGCACCAAATCCGCCAATGCTTGATTCGCAAAGCCCGCGCTTTTAAGAATTCTGGCCAAAGTAGCCAACTGTCCCCACCACGCGGTGGCAATATGCTCGTTCCACCCCAGCAAACCAAATAGCCCTGGGTTAGCTAAAAAATACTCTCGCACTGCCAGTGCCCAGACCCGCAGCTGTTGCGGCCAAGGCGCATCTGGAATTTCAGGGGCCAGATTATTAAGCAGCTGGTTAGCCACTGCTTGCAATAAATGGTCCCGGTCTTGCACGTAGCGATACAAGGCCATAGGCGTGACGTCTAAGGCCTTAGCCAAGGCATTCATGGATAACGGTTTGGCAGGCTCCACCGACAGCTGGTCGATCGCCTTAGCCACGATATCATCTAAAGATATTTTGGCCGGCCGACCCCGCTTTACTGTTCCTGCCCTCACCTTGTCACCCTTACAGTTTTTTCCACTTCGGCGCTCGCCCTTCTTGGAAAGACGCCATCGCCTCCTCCATACAGCCCGAAAAATAACCCAATACCTGCTGACGATTCTCGAGCTCCATCGCGTGGCGCAGGCTTGGTGCGTCCTGATTGGTGCGGATGCCCTTGCGTGTCATCCACACACCGTACTCGCTATTTTGCGCAATCGCTCGCGCCGTGACCAGAGCCTCATCAATCAAGGCATCGGGCGCCACGATTCGCGATACCAAACCCAAGGCTTTAGCTTCTTCGGCGCCTATCACCTGCCCTGTTAACATCAGTTCGGTGGCCGCCGACAAACCCACAATGCGGGGCAGTAAATAGCTCGACCCCACATCGCAACCCGACAAACCCGTCTTGATGTACACCGCACCATACTTACTTTTTTCGCTGGCAATCCGTATGTCACAAGCCAATGCCATCGATAAACCGCCCCCAGCTGCGGCACCATTCACCGCGGCAATCACGGGCTTGTCGCACTCATGAATGGCTAGAATCATATCGGCGATGTATTCCTGAAACTTATAAACATAGCCCAGTTCACCCATGCCCTCAGTGCCCGGAATTGAGCCTGCCTGAGAATCTTCCGACTTTAAATCGGCACCCGAGCAAAACCCGCGCCCCGCGCCAGTTAAAATGACGACGCGATTTTGCCGATCGCGATTTAAGCCTTTGAAAACCTCGGTTAACTCACCGACCAGTTCTTCGCTCAAGGCATTGAAACGCTCGGGGCGATTCAACCTAACCTCGAGAATTTCATCATCCAGCTGCTTAGTAATTACCGTACTCATAAGACTCCCTATCGATTACAACATGGCGCTTTCGGGGGATAAAGCAATGGCTTTACCCAGTTGTTCCAAAACGAGTTCGTTGCCACCCATCATCATCTCGTAATGCCTTGACCAGACCGCATAGCGCCACATCGGGTAGTCTCTGTCGTGACCTAACCCGCCACACACGTGTTGGCAACTCGCCAAAACACGATGGCCGGCCTCGCAAGCCCAAGATTGTGCCGCATAAACGTCAAGCTCGGTTTGTGCGTCTAATTCGTGACTTAAACGCGATGCTGCATTTAAGGCCATAGTACGGAGATTCATGGCATCTATCCAACAATCTGCCAAGCGATGCGACACCGCCTGAAAACTACCAATTTTGACACCGAATTGTTCGCGCTCGCAGACATGCTCGCGTGCCAGAGCCATGGCGGCATCGACCACGCCAAGCTGAGCCATCGCATTTGCCGCCAACTCACGCAGGCGCATACGCTTTACAGCCTCTTCACCCCCAACCACGATCGCGGGAACATGGGTTAAGGTTCCATAGGCCTGAGGTTCTAAGGCGGTACTGGTTTGGCTCTGCCACTCGATACCCGCATGGCTTGGATCGATCAGCACCAAGGATGGCGAGGGCGCGACAACGGGCACCACCAAACCCCGGGCACCTTGTGCGTAAGGCACGTTTGATACCGTGCCCGAGACTAAGCCGTTCTCGAGTCGCAAGGCGTTTTGCGCATGGCAAGTGCTGGCAGTTAACCACGCACCCGAAGCCTGCAGCCCTTCTAGCTGCGCAGCCTGCTCTGATTCAGCCACAGCAAGCGTCGCTAGAGTATGAGCGATTAATGGTACGGGCGCGCTATAACGGCCCAACTTCTCAATCACGAGGCACGCTTCCAAAAAGCTTAAGCCCGCTCCGCCCAATCCTTCAGACAAGGCGACCCCATCCAGTCCCGCTTCTTGTAAGGCAACCCATAAGGCCAAATCCAAGCGTTGGGACTGAGATTCCACCTTGGCCAATGCGTCGGGCGCCGACAGGTCTTTAAAAATGGAGTCAGCCAGCGCTTGGATGTCAGTTTGAATTTCGTTGAGTGCAAAGTCCATGTAGTCTCCTAGCGCTTCGCTCTGGGCAAACCCAGACCAAACTGTGATATCAGGTCACGCTGAATTTCGTTCGTGCCGCCGGCGAAGCCGTACACGGGTACCGCTCGATAAATCAGTTCAAGTTGTCCCTCAACTAAGGCACCACAGGAATTGCGCTTAATTGAACCATTGGGACCAAGCACCTCTAACATCGAGCAATAGCAGTGCAAAAACGCCTCATAGCCATACACTTTAATGGCCGAGGCATCAGCGACATCGAGCGTATTGTTCGCAATAGCCCACGCTTGCTTGCGGCAGTCCAATTGTAGCGCGCGTAACTGCACATAGATCGATGCCAGAAGGCGCTGTATACGCGGCTGATCGATAAGCGCTCCGCCATCGGGCGTTTTGGTCTTGGAGGCGTGCTCTAGCGTATGTTGGTACATCAAGTTAGCGGTACCTGGATTCATCAGCGTTAGACGCTCACGGTTGAGCTGACTGACCACAACGCCCCATCCGCCATTTTCTGGACCAATCAAGTTGTCGACAGGCACTCGAACATTGTCGTAATAGGTGGTGTTGGTTTCTCCATCAGCTACCGTGTGAATCGGCGTATGACTGAAGCCTTCGGCGTCGCTGGGCATGAGTAAAATCGAGATTCCCTTGTGCCTGGGATGCGTCTCGGGATCGCCAGTACGAACCGCCAAGAAGATGTAGTCGGCGAAATGCGCCAACGAGGTATACACCTTTTGACCGCTTATCACATACTCATCACCCTCGCGCACAGCGCGGGTTTTAAGCGCCGCCATATCGGTACCAGCGTGTGGCTCGGAGTAGCCAATACCCACCACCAGTTCGC
Organism: Aequoribacter sp.; assembly: GCF_965659035.1. Taxonomy (NCBI): domain Bacteria; kingdom Pseudomonadati; phylum Pseudomonadota; class Gammaproteobacteria; order Cellvibrionales; family Halieaceae; genus Aequoribacter; species Aequoribacter sp. The sequence continues at coordinate 51,805 of NZ_CBFHWH010000007.1, forward strand.
CCTTTAAGATGCCAGGTAAAATGGTTTGTTTGAGGTGATCGCTGCCAAACTCAGCAATCGCAGGGCCAATGGATTCCGTGGTTAAGTACGGAAACGGCATGCCCGCCCGCGTCACTTCCTCAATAAAAATATATTGCTCAATCGGACCATAACCCCGTCCACCCCACTCGACAGGCCAGCCTAGACCGATCCAGCCGTCGGCGCCCATTTGGCGCATAGCTTGACGCCAAAGTGGACCCCCGCCCTCAGTACTTAAACGTAATTCATGCGTCAGCTCGTCTGTCATCAGGGCCTGCATATAGGCTCTAAATTCGTCCCGCAACGCTCGCTGCCCGGCAGAAAACTCTGTATTCACAGTCCTCTCCAAAATTTAATATATAGGGTAAACATATTAATCGAGCCCGCCATTAGATCCAAGCATTGCACTCAACCCAAGCTAGACTAAACAGACTAGGAATGTCTGAAACTGCTGTTACACTGGTACCGACCTGTGACACTACGAGCCATCACGTGAGTCTGAGCAACGTTCAACGCTACCGTAGCCTCGCCATTTTGACCGCGGCAGCCGGCGCCATTTACCCGCTGTTGTATCTGCGGCAAAACTTCGAGGGCCCCTTACTCGAAACATTGGGCATCTCTTTAGCCACACTCAACCAAGCCAGTTCTTGGCTGGGCGCGGTATTTCTTCTGAGCTATGCACCTAGCGGTTGGCTCGCTGATCGAGTCGACCCAAAAATATTGATCGTGAGCTCACTTGCTGGCACCGGGGTCATTGGATACGTCTTTGGCCAACTTCCCGAACCGGATCTGATCAAATGGCTGTTTTCCGCGTGGGGCCTTACAACGGGCTTAACCTTTTGGTCGGCGTTAATTAAAGAAGTCAACGAACTCGCTGGGCAACATCACCAAGGCCGATTTTTCGGGATTCTGGAGGGTGGACGAGGCCTAGTCGAGGCCCTGCTTGCAACCGCAGCTGTCGCTATCTTTGCGTATTTATCGACGTCTGATGCACCCAATTCGGTCGAAGCCATGAGGTCTGTCATCGGCTTTTACACTGCCTTTGTCTTTGCTATGGCAACATTAACCTGGTTATTGGTACCACCAAACCACAAGGCTAACGCACCAGACAGCCACCAAGTGGCAGCGGGACAACTCTTTGCCGATTTGCGCACGATCGCGAGCAATGCCAAGGTTTGGTGGGTCATCGTGTGCATTCTGACGGGTTATCAGTTTTTATGGGCTACCTATTCATTCTCGGGATACTTACAAAATCATTGGGGCATGAGCGCATCGATCGCTGCGTCAATTACCTTGGCAAAACTCTGGACACGCCCGATTGGCGCTGTGTTATCGGGTTTTTTAGGTGACCGTTTTAGGGTCGCCGTCGTGCTGCATTGGAGCTTTATTGTCGCTGCAATTGCAATGCTTGGTTTTGCACTTGCACCAGTAGGGTCTGACGCCTCTGCCCTGGCCATCATTGCTGCCGTCGGCCTTTGTACCTACAGCGTGCGCGGACTGTATTGGGCGATTTTAGACGACTGTGCAATCCCACGACATTTAAACGGGTTAGCGATTGGCTTTATCTCTCTGTTTGCCTTTACACCCGAAATTTATTTACCCAGGCTCAATACGTACTTGCTAACCCTCTGGCCTGATGGCGGCGGCTACACAGTGTACTTTATTTGGGTGGCAGCAGGTGGCGTACTGGGCGCATACGCGGCAAAGAGATTATGAAACCCGAGTGCAACACTCTTGCGATATCATGACATCAAAGATGACAAGGACGACACAACAATGACGATCGCACTCGACCCTGCCTTTGAATTCTATGTGCGCGAAAACCCCGGCTTATCGTATGAGGACCCGGCTTCGCCTCGTTTTGTGAGAACGCTCACTCGGCAATTAGAGCGTCTTATGGGTCGCCCGAAATTGGAAGATTTATACCATGAACTTAAGGCCCAAACACCCAATGCTCCGTGCTTTTTTCAGGAAGCTCTCAAGGCCAGCCAAATTAAGGTGCATGTGGATAAGCGCCCGCTCGACCAAGTCGACCGCTCAAGGCCCTTGCTCTTCATCGCTAACCATCCCTTTGGCGTGCTCGATGGCCTGATAATGTGCAATCTAGCACTGGAGCTAAGCGGCACCTTTCGAGTCGTGATTAATTCGCTTCTGTGCCAAGATCGTGAGCTGGCTGAGTATTTCTTGCCGATCGACTTTTCGGGCACCAAAGACGCAGCCGTCAGAAACATTCGTGCCAAGCAACTGGCGATTGAGGCATTACAAGATCACATCCCGCTTATTTTATTTCCATCAGGAATGGTCTCGACGGCCAATCGCTATGGATTTGGGCCGGTCCACGATGCGCCTTGGAGCACTTTTGTGGCCAAGTTAGTCGCCAGAATACAGCCCACGGTAGTCCCTGTTCACTTCGAAGGCCAAAACAGTCGACTTTTCCACCTAGCCTCTCATATTGCAGAGCCCTTGCGCATGGCTATGCTCTTGCGCGAAGCGCTTATCCGATTCGGCTCTGACGTTTATTTAACGATAGGTGAACCTCTAACCCCTGAGGCGTACCGAGACCACAACACACGGCATGAACTGACCCAACGTTTATACCAGACCGTGCAGGGCCTTGCACCGTCGCGGCACGGGTCCAGCCAGACACAAGCGTAAAAAAACCGAGCCAAGGGCTCGGTATAGGAATGGACCTGTCAGTAAGACAAGTGCTTGAATTGCTCGCGTAGCTCGCGCTTAAGAATTTTGCCATTGGGGTTGCGCGGTAACTCATCCACTACAACCACGTCAGCAATACGTTGCTGTTTACCCAAGCGCTCGTTGGCAAACCCACGTATTGCCGCACGGCAGTCATCACACACCGTGACACCAGGCGCCGGCACCACCAAGGCGATAGGCGTTTCACCCCAGCGCTCGCTCGGCGCACCAATGACGGCAACGTCATACACCATCTCGTGTAACGCAACCACCGCCTCAATGTCTTGGGGGTAGATGTTCTGGCCACCCGATAGGATCATGTCTTTTTTGCGATCAACGATGTACAAAAAACCTTCGTCATCGAGCTGACCAATATCGCCCGAGCGTAGCCACTGCTGCCCATCAATGTCGATGTATTCGGATTCTTGGCTGGCTTCAGCGCGATTAAGATAGCCTGGCATGGTGATTCGACCGCGCGAGACGATCTCTCCTGACACTCCAGCGGATACGAACTGATCTTCATCATCAATAATCGCAATATCAGTACCAATTAACGGCCGCCCCACCGATGACCAGCGCCCTTCGGCATCCTCTGGATCAAGCGTTGTGATGATGCCCTCGGTCAAACCGTAGAGCTCGATGATACCGCACGGGAATGCCTCGAAAATACGCCGTTTTAACGGCTCGCGCAGAGGTGACCCGGCGCTCATCATGGCCGTCATTGACGTGACATCGCGCGGGCTCGCTAACTGTAAGTCGGTGACCCTCTGAAACTGAATTGGCACCATGGCCGTGTGCGTGATGCGTTCACGCTCAACCGTATCAAGGAACGCAGCTTCATCGAACTTCTCATGTACGACCAAAGTTCCGCCCGCTAACAAAGTAGCCAGCATCGATACCCAAGAGATGTTCGAATACAAGCCAATGGTAAATAAACTTTTCGCCGCACCGTGATATCTAAGTGCAATCGCCAAATCGTAAGCCCAGTCTCGACGCCCACGGTGTGTATGCACAATCCCCTTTGGCACACCGGTAGTGCCCGACGAGTAAATCACATTGAGTATAGCGTCGTCTTCA
>NZ_CBFHWH010000008.1:0-53683 GCF_965659035.1 Aequoribacter sp.
GGACGTCGGCTCTGCCAGCTAGCACTGGGTCAGCGGCGGCCAATTGGGTTAAGCCCGCCAGAGTGCCATAAACGCCTTGCGATATTGAGCCAATCTGCTTCGTCAAAGTGCCCGAAATACCAGAGGCAGAATGAATGGTCTCGTACACGTCGTTGTATCCAGGCAAGCAGCCTAAGATACCCGAGGGGTCTTTCTTACACGCTGATTTTTGAGATCGCGCACGGGCGTCCTCCTCGTCAAAGTGTTGAACCGTCAAATTCACTTCAGTCGTATCGGTTGGAGTCCAGTTAACGCTTAAACGTCCACCCCACATATCGCGGTCATCGATATCGTTGCCAGTGAATTGGTTATTAATAAAGCCGTCACGCTGCATCTGCATACCTGCAAAGCGCACCGCCAAGTTGTCGGTGATGGGCATATTGAAGTACCCACGCATTTGCGTCGCGTTATAGTTACCCGCTGTGAGTTCGATGTTACCGCTCATTTCAGTGGGATCGGCCTTGTTGGTGATGACGTTGATCGCGCCACCCGTCGTGTTGCGACCATACAGAGTGCCCTGAGGGCCACGCAATACTTCCACCCGCTCTGCGTCGTAGTACTGACCTTCGAAGACTCGGCTCGACCACAAGTACGCGCCATTCATATGGATACCCACACCGGCATCACCCGCAGGACCAATAGCGCCGGACCCGACGCCGCGAATGCGCACGTCAGAGCTCGTAAAGTTCCCCTTGGTCATGGTTAAACTCGGCACGTTAAACTGCAGATTCATGGTGTCGTTGATGAGCTGAGCGTCGAGATCACCCTGGGAAAAAGCGGATACCGCGATGGGGGTGTCCTGAATGCTCGTTGCGCGTTTTTCCGCGGTAACGATAACTTCTTCTAGCATGGCTTGGCTGAATGCCAACTGCGAGGTGGCTGCCAAAGCCGCAATACTTGTAGCAATAACGGTTTTTTTCACGATGTGACTCCTTCGTTATAATTATGTGAGGCAAGTCAACATTAACCAGCTTTTTGTCCGCTGACAACACCAAATCTTTGCGAAGGGGCAATTTTTTACATTTTCATTGCAACTGCGTTAATCAACTCTGAGCAATCGAACTCGATCACCGATTTGAAACAAACCGTGCGGCTCCCGCTCAAGGTCAAAAATCGAGGGCTTAGTGACACCCAGACGCCACCAGCCGGTCAGTGTTTGGTTAGGCAAGAATCCCGCCTGCTGACCACCAATCGCGAAGGTACCGGGCACTGCAGTGGCTAAGTTTTGACGACGAGAGAGGTGCAGCTGCTCTGACAAACCCGCCAAGTAGGGCATCCCCGGCAAAAAGCCAATCATGGCAACTGTAAACTCCGTGGCTAAGAGCTTTGCAATGGTGGCATCGATCGACAGTCCTATCTGCTGCGAGTAAGACTGCAGGTCGAAGGCGTCATCGTCTAAGTGCGCAAATCGCACAGGCATTTCTATGAGTCGACCGGGGGCTAGTTGTCCCTCCTGAGTCGACGAAGATATCAACATTCGCCACTCCTCGCCCCCCCAAAGCAGCGCATCGACTCTAGGACGAATAGCAAGATCTGTGTAGGTTGGGATGCACTCGCAGACGAAATCCAGGGCCTGCATACTGACGTACGCCTGTCGCACGCGCTCGGTCGTCTCATCACAAATAGCATTACCAAAGCGCAGCAAAACCCAATCTTCGCCCAAACGTTTAAACTCAAGCTTTAGGTCAGCCACAAAGCCACCTGCGCACCGCCCAACTCAGACTCCGTAATCTCCACTCGCCCACCATAGCTCGACACAATATCGACGGTTAGAGCCAAACCCAACCCTTGCCCTGGTTGGCGACGGTCCGCTCGCTCGCCCCGTTCCAATAACAAGGACCGCAAATCAGGAGAAATACCGTCGCCGTCGTCACTGATAAGGATCACCTTGTTAACACCCTCAGTCGTCATACTTACGACCACTCGGGAGCGACAGTACTTACAGGCGTTGTCCATGACATTGCCCAGCAGTTCCAACAAGTCACGCTCATCCATACGAACTGCGACATCGCCCACCTGCACATCAATACTTAAATCTCTATCACTGTAGACTCTTAGCAGAGTCGCACGCAAGCGCTCCACCACTGCGACTAATGCCGTCTTAGACAGGACATTCCGAGCGCCACCGACTGCACGCTGAAGCTGCCACTGCACCATTTCATCCATACGACTGACTTGCTCGTGCAGCTCCGAGGCAAGCGTTTGGTCTTGTGTTTGCAAACTCTTTAATACCGCGAGAGGGGTTTTTAAAGAATGCGCCAAATCACCCAACGTTTTACGAATACGATCGCGACGATCTTGCTCGCCTCGCAACAAAATATTCAAATTGTCACTCAGTGGTCCAAGTTCTGTCGGCCACTCGCCACTAAGCTCGGCACGAACACCCTGCTCAATCTCCTGCACCTGCTTTCCGAGTTGCTTCAGTGGCCGAGTACTCCACAGAATAACCATCGATTGGACGCCGAGAACAACGATGAAGAGTACGCCAGCAATAACCCTTCCCTGTTCGCGCATTTGTTGTAACCCTGCAATAAGGTCTTGAGTAGATTCGGCTACAAAAAATCGCGTTTGACGCGTTGCACCGGATGGGGTATCCCAAAGCACTCGGTAATGAGCGACATGCAGGGCTACATCGGGATTAATGGCAAAACTGAACTCACCAGGCTCTCGATCTAATTGTTTCACATTGCCAAGCATTGATGCCGACAATGGGCTGGGTGTCGACACAGACATCCACGCCGTTTCGCCAGCTTTGTCTAGCGCCCAAGCCATCAAGCCGGATCCCTGCTCCTCATAACGCGCATCCAATAAATTTATCGGCATCGATAACGTCGAACCAAACTCTGCCTGCGCCAACAAGTTGTAAAGATGAAGTTTCAAACGTTCAGCCTGCTCGGCGTAGGCTCGATGCTCGGCTTGACGCTCAAATAGGTAGACTCCGCCAAGCAAAATCAGTATCAACAGGGCTGAACTGCTCGCCAGCGCTCGCGCTAACATCGATTTCGGCCATCTCATTGGCCTTTGCTCTCAAGCGCAAAACGGTAGCCCGATCCACGAACTGTTTCGATAACCACGTCAGGCATTGCCGACGCGAATTTTTTGCGTAACCTACCAACCAAGACCTCTAGTACATTACTTTCGCGGTCTTCATCTGCATCGTACAAATGCTCAGCCAAGTCAGCTTTTGACCGAACCGCACCCGGCGACTGGGCCAGTAGGGCGAGAAGATTAAACTCGAACGAGGTGAGCGAGAGTTCTTGCTTACCGACCCACACCCGCCTGGCATCGAAATTGATCGTGACCCCACCCACAAAATCCGAACGTTCCGTGGCGCGACCTCGCACTCGCCGCAATGCTACTTTGATGCGAGCCACAACCTCTTCTACTCGGAAAGGCTTGGTCACGTAGTCGTCGGCGCCCGCTTCCAGCCCGGACACTTTATCCTGCCAATCGGCTCGAGCAGTCAAAATAATTATCGGCAGATCTAGCCCTTGGTCGCGCCAGCGGCGTACCAATGCTAGCCCCTCACCGTCTGGCAAACCCAAGTCTAAGAGGATAAGGTCGCATGGATAATTGTCGACACTGTACTGCGCCTCTGTAGCGCTACCAGCCTCCACACAGGCGAAACTTGATTGATGCAAAGACTTAACTAAACCCTCGCGTAAACGCGGCTCGTCTTCTACGACTAAGACCCGCACAAGTCAAAGCTCAACAAAAACAGTTTTAAGGCGACCTTCAGGCAGCAGCAATCGAACCTTGTAACCGCCTTCAACCGCGGCAACCCCCAACGCTTTGCCACCGTGCTGTTCGACAGCTTTCGCAACAGCGGCCTTTTCTTTATTGGCGATTTTAGGAGCAATCAAACTGCGCTGAGGAGTCGGCACCAAGACTCTCGCACCCGATGGAACGGAGCTTTGCTCTGCTTGGTAACGAGACCACGCGAGGCATTGGGGCGCAACGGTCGTGAGCAGAAAGGAGGCAAACAGAACACCCACAAGGCAACGACTGGCTGACATTACTTACCTCCTGATCAAACTCGCAATAACAGTTCTAGTGCAAAGGTGTCACGGATACCTCAATCGGCATTGTAGCACCAGGATGCGAGTCTGTGATGGTTTCGTACACGCTACCGTTGTACTCGTAGCGAACTCGATAACCCGTGACTTGCTGATATTCACGAATTCGATAATCCGTATCACACACCTCTCGGGTTCGATATTTTGGGCTCGAATGATGATTTGAGCTACGATATATATCGCGACCAATGGAACCACCCAATAGCGCACTCGCGCCAATAATGAGCGATTTACGCTTACTATTACGCCCAAGCTCGCTACCAATTGCGCCACCAATCAAACCACCGGTTAGCACCGGTGTCATGCTATCTGACCAGCTAGAACTTGGGACTACGACACGCTGCACGTGGCAACTCTCAAAGGGAATGCGCTCCTCTACCCGCTCTACGATCTTAGTGACGTCGGTAATAGGTGCCTCAATAATCTGAGACCCAGCGACTGCGATATTTGCGCAAACCGATACCATTGCGGCGGACGCCATCCAACGTGAGTACCGCAACATACGAGAATTAATTGGGTTGTTTAGGTTCATAGTCACGCCCTCCTGTGGCTGTGTAGTCTCAGATTATCGTGACCAAGCTGAACGGGCGCTGAACGTGAAATATTTGTGACCGAGTCGCCAAAAGACTTAACATGTTGACCTAATCTGGGTTTAATCTCGACTCTCTACTTTCAAAGGCCGTCTCCATGAGAATTGTACTCTTTTTATTGTTGCTGACCCCCTCCCTAGCACTCGCTTGGGGGCAAAATGGTCACCGCATAACCGGCGCCATCGCAAGCTCCTTACTGAGTAGCGAGGCGCAAGCAAAAATTGAAGATATTATCGGTAATGAATCCCTCGCTGAAGCATCAACATGGCCAGACTTTATGCGTTCTAGCAACGACCCGTTCTGGCGTAAATCCTCCCCACTGCATTACGTTACCGTCCCGCCCCACAAGCACTACCACGAAGTCGGAGCGCCGCCCCAGGGTGATGCCATGACAGGCTTACAGCAATTCACTGCCCAACTGCAGTCGAAGACTGCGTCTCGCGAGGAGAAAGCCACAGCGCTTCGATTTGTGGTTCACATTATTGGCGACTTACATCAACCACTGCACGCGGGAAACGGCACCGACCGAGGCGGTAACGACTTTAAAGTAAGCTATTTTAGTGAGCCCTCAAACCTGCACAGAGTTTGGGACACGCAAATGATCGAATCACAAAATTTATCGTATACCGAATACACGCAATTTCTCAGCCGAAAAATCGACAATACGCTCATTCAAGAATATACGACGACCAATCCGGAAATATGGATAGACGAAAGCACTGCAATCCGAGACACCATTTACCCTGAAAACGATAAGCTTTACTACGAATATCCCTACCAACACATCGGCACTGTGAACGAACGGCTGATACAGGCGGGTATACGAATTGCTGCGTACCTTAATCAGGTATTACGCGAGCAAGATGTTAACTAACCATGACCAAGGCGATAACAAGTGCGCTGAGCAATGTGGATATTACGTTTAAACCAATAAAGCATTTGTATCTGCGCATAGAACGCGACAGCGGCCGAGTAAAAATCTCGGCGCCCAAAGGCACCAAAATGCGCGCCATCGAAACTTTTTTACGGGAAAAGTCGCATTGGATTTTACAAAAACAGCGTGCGGCGCGAAAACGACGAGCAAGTAACCAGCCCCCACCCGGCAGCATCAAGCTATGGGGCGAGCAAGTGCGGCTGCAAATAGAGCGAGGAAAAAAGCGCGCAGTCACGCAAGATCCACCCGACGTTCTCCGCATCACGCTCTTACCTGGGGATGACGAAATACGACAAGAGCAAGTGCTCGACCAATACTATCGAGATGAACTCTCACAAAAAATCAAACAACTAGCCCCTCACTGGGAACACAAATTAAAGGTCTCAGCCAACGAATACCGCGTAAAAAAAATGCGTACACGGTGGGGGAGCTGCAATATTCCCAAGCAACGTATCTGGCTGAACCTTTGGCTTGCAGAGAAACCCATCGAACAGCTCGAATTGGTTTTGGTTCATGAGCTTGTACACCTCATCGAGCCGGGCCACGGCGGCCGTTTTCAAGCCCTAATGACCCAACATATGCCAGACTGGAGAGATCGAGACAAAGCTCTAAACTTGAGGTAACAGCGCCTCCACCACGTGACGCTTCAATTTTGGGCACTCACGAATAAGCATGGCACAATACCCAGACTTTTCTGATAATAACAAGGATCTACCGAATGAATCACGATGCGTTTTATATCGACTGGGTAGAGACCCAAGCTCGAATGCAGCCTAACAAGACGGCGTTTATCGAGTATCACTCGCGGCGAAAATTTACGTGGTTGAAGTTTCACGAACGCGTATCGCAACTGGCGGCAGCACTGAACCAACGCGGTATCGAGCGCGGTGACCGCGTAGCGTATTTAGGGTTAAACAGTACAGATACCATCGAAATACTGTGCGCCACGCAGCGCATTGGCGCCGTGTACGTACCTTTGAACTTTCGTTTAACGCCCGACGAGCTGAGTTATATTATCGGCGACGCTGAACCCAAACTGTTGATCTGCGACCATGCCTTTGCACCCGTCGCTTTGGCAGTGCAAGAGCAGCTACCTTGGTTGGCTACAATTACCACGCAGTGTGACGGTACTGCTTCTGGGTACGAGTCACTGTTTTCTGACAAGCGCTTGAATCAAACGGTGGGCCTTGATGGCGACACCTACGCAATGATCATGTATTCATCGGGCACAACAGGCCGCCCAAAAGGGGTGATTTACACTCACAGAATGATGCAAGCCGGCGCCTTGAATATTCAGCAAACCAGCCACATCGATGCACATTCGACCTTCTACAACGTCATGCCGCTGTTCCACATCGGTGGCATGCAATCAGTATTGCTGTGTTTGTACACGGGCCGCCCCATGGTGCTTGCACGGGCGTTTGAACCTGGAGAGATGCTCGCTTGTATCAACGACGACGCATTAGCAATAACGCACCTCGGTGCCGTGCCTGCTATCTGGAACGCGCTGGCAGCTCACCCTGACTGCGATGCAACCAACTTTACGCGCATCGCATCGGCCTCTACCGGAGCTGAATCAGTGCCACCTGCTCTACTAGATACTTGGATGCAAAAAGGCATTGTCCTACGCGAAGTGTATGGTCTTACCGAAACGTCGGGGATTATTTGCATTACCCGTGCGGAAGATCTACCCGAAAAACTCGGCTACACCAGCCCACCCTTAAAATATTGTGACTTTAAGGTGATGCGCTCAGAACAGAAAGAAGCTGACAGCGGAGAGCTTGGCGAGATTTGGATGCGCGGAGCAATGGTCACTCCCGGCTATTGGCGGCGAGATGATGCCACCGAAGACGCCTTTTACGATGGTTGGTTTCGATCCGGTGATATCGGTCGCTTGGACCCGGATGGTTGTCTAGCGATCGAAGACCGAATAAAAGATATGTACATTTCTGGCGGAGAGAACGTCTATCCCGCTGAGGTGGAAGCTGCTTTGTATGAGCTAGCCTGCATTGCAGAAGTTGCGGTTATTGGTGTACCTGATGACCGCTGGGGCGAAGTGGGCTGCGCTGTTGTTGTTCTTAAAGCGGGCGAGTCTTTAACGCTGGACACTTTACAAGAGCACTGTGCTCCGCGCCTAGCCAAGTACAAATGGCCCAAGCAACTTAAGTTTTTGGACGCATTGCCACGCAACAGTACCGGCAAGGTGCAGAAGTTTATCTTGCGTCAGGAACACCGGCGGTAAGGGCAGTCTTTCCGATATGCTGCTTTGGACCACACATTAAAGTCCCCATTTACGGCGAAATTTTGACAATTACCGATTGAGAGTACTCGCTCACTGCGGATGGGCTGGTATGATCAGTCGAGCGATTTGAGTGCCATCCCTCGTTAACGGTGCAGAGCCGATTTGTCGAACTGGACGTTCTCACGGCCAAGACACTGAAATTAAAAAAGCCCCGACCTTACGGACGGGGAACGCAACATTCTAGATCAACGGGTAAACTGGCACGATGGTTTCCAACGCGGTTGCCTCCCGCGTTAGAACCCCTTCGGGGCGCCGTCGCTGCGCTCCCGCGACCAAATCACTCCTGAGTCGTGATTTGTCGAACTGGACGTTCTCACGGCCAAGACACTGAAATTAAAAAAGCCCCGACCTTACGGACGGGGCTTTTTTAATTTTGGCGCGCCTGGCACGATTCGAACGTGCGACCGCCTGATTCGTAGTCAGGTACTCTATCCAGCTGAGCTACAGGCGCGTGGGATGCGAATACTATGGATGGAGGGGGTAAAAGTCAAGGCGGAAAATGCGATGTTTTAAAATTTGTTGCAAAAACTGACCTAACACGGATAACAGCGCTTGACTTACCCAAACATCAAATTTCAGGCAGTTCGCCCTCGGCTAAAGCTTGTACTATCCGGCAATAACAGGGTGCCTATCAGACGTCCGAATTAATGCTCTGAAATGTCACAAAGCTGAGTTAAAATGTGAATTATTGGCGCGCTATACACTTTGCATTTAAGGCATTTTTTGCCCACACTTCGCATCTTTTTATTGGGATTGAACAGGATCAACCGCCGATGACGCTTCCCGCCGAAACAATGGACACGCTCGCGCCGCAAGATGAGCAAATCTGGGACTTCAACGACAGCGCCAATTTGTACGGCGTTCGCGATTGGGGCGCAGATTATTTTGACATCAACTCGGCCGGCGAAGCCATTATTCGCGTTCCAAACGGCTCTAGCACGATCGAAGTACCCATTATTGAAGTCGTGGAGGCCATGCGTTTACGCGGCCTCGAAATGCCCGCGGTTTTGCGCGTCGAAAACCTGTTAGACCATCGCATCAGTGCCATTAACGAGGCCTTCGCCAACGCCATTGCTAATGCGGGCTATAACAACGAATATCGCGGCGTTTTCCCAATCAAAGTCAATCAGCAATGCCACGTAGTAGAGGAAATCGCCGACTACGGCGCGCGTTACCACCATGGTTTAGAAGCCGGCAGTAAAGCCGAGCTTATTATTGCGCTAACCCAACTAAAAGACCGTCACTCGTTAATTATCTGTAATGGCTACAAAGATCAGGAGTTCATCGAGCTCGGACTGTATGCACGCAAAATGGGTATCAACTGTTTCTTTGTGCTCGAAACTCTGGGCGAGCTGGATATTATCATCGAACGCAGCGAAGCTTTGGGTATCGAACCGGCAATTGGGGCGCGCATACGGTTATCTTCTATGGTCGAAGGTCACTGGAACGAAGATAGTGGCGACCGTTCAATTTTTGGTTTATCCACCGATTCATTGCTCTGCGTTGTCGACAAACTTCGCGCGCACAATATGTTGCACTGCATGCAGATGCTGCACTGCCATTTAGGCTCGCAAATTCCCAATATTCGGAACATTCGCTCGGGTGTACTTGAAGCCTGTCGATATTACACGGGCCTAGTGGCAGAAGGCGCCGCCATGGGCTATATCGACTTAGGCGGTGGCCTCGCCGTGGACTACGAGGGTCGCCGCACCAACGAAACCCACAGTATGAACTACGGCCTCAACGAGTATTGCGCCAACATCATCGAAACGCTCCAAGAGAGTTTGGATTCAGAAGATGTGCCCCACCCCGTGGTCATCACCGAATCTGGCCGCGCACTGGTGGCGTATTCGTCTATGTTGTTGTTCAACATACTCGATGTACGTGACCACAAGCCCGGGAAGTTGCCCGAGACAATTCCTGACGAAGGCCACGACCTCATTCACAACCTGCGAGCGGTACTAGACGCGGTGGAACTCAAGAATCTGCAAGAATGTTACAACGACGCGCTTTATTACCGCGACGAGGTGCGCGAGCAATTTCACCGAGGACAAGCTTCGCTTCGAGAGCGCGCAACAGCAGAAAACTTAGGGTTGGCGGTTTTTGAAAAGATCTCAACTCTGTTACCCGCAGCGAAACGGGTCTCAGCCGAACTCGATGATTTGCCTGCGCTGCTCGCGGATATCTACTACGGGAACTTCAGCTTGTTTCAGTCTTTGCCTGATATCTGGGCCATTGACCAAATTTTCCCGGTCATGCCCATTCATCGCTTAAACGAAGAGCCAACACGACAAGCCGTGCTTGCCGATATTACCTGCGACTGCGACGGTAAGATCGATCACTTCTGCTACGAAGGGGATATTCACCGAACCCTGCCCCTGCATCCTTTAAATGACGAGGGAGAATATTACTTAGGGGTATTTTTGGTCGGCGCCTACCAAGAAACTCTTGGAGATTTGCACAATTTGTTTGGCGACACTAATGTCGTCAGTGTCCACGTGAATGAAGATGGCAGCTTCGATTTTCGTCGCGAATTCCACGGCGACAGCATCGCTGACGTTTTATCCTACGTAGAATACGAACCCAAAAATATGCTGGAACAGTTCCGTCGTAATGCCGAACAAGCGGTACGAGATGGCCGTATCAGCGTCGCCATGCGTCAAGAAATGCTGCAGGCATTTCGTGCTAGCCTCTACGGCTATACTTTCTTTGAACGATAAGGAGAACTCACTATGTCAAAAGTACTTATCATTGGCGCTGGCGGTGTCGGCGCGGTCGTTGTTCACAAATGTGCGTCTCTACCTGAAACGTTCTCAGAGATTACCCTCGCCTCTCGCACCAAATCCAAGTGCGACGCGATTGCGGCCCAACTTTCACGCCCCATAAAAACGGCTGCTGTCGATGCAGACAACGTCGCCGAACTCGTTGCTCTGATCGAAGCAGAAAAACCCGCCCTGGTCATTAACGTGGCGCTGCCTTATCAAGACTTGACCATCATGGATGCCTGTTTAGCCACAGGGGTCAACTACCTCGATACGGCCAACTACGAGCCACTGGACACAGCGAAGTTCGAATACAGCTGGCAGTGGGCATACCAAGACCGTTTTAAAGAAGCGGGCCTAATGGCGTTGCTGGGAAGCGGCTTCGACCCAGGCGCCACCAACGTGTTTACGGCATACATCGCCAAACATTACTTCGACGAGATTCACGAGCTCGATATTATTGACGTGAATGGCGGGGACCACGGCTATCCTTTCGCCACCAACTTCAATCCCGAAATTAATATCCGCGAGGTCACTGCAGAATGCCGACATTACGAGAATGGCGATTTTGTCACCACGCCTGCAATGTCTCGCAAAGCCTCTTTTACCTGCCCCGAAGGTGTCGGCACATACAACATCTACCGTATGTACCACGAGGAGCTGGAGTCGCTGGTCATTAACTTTCCGTCACTCAAGCGCGCTCAGTTTTGGATGAGCTTTGGCGAAAGCTACTTAAAGCACTTGGAAGTATTAGGCAACGTGGGGATGACCGGGATCGAGCCCGTTGAGTTCCAGGGTCAAGAAATCGTGCCCATTCAATTTCTGAAAGCGCTCTTGCCAGACCCAAGCACTCTTGGCCCTCGCACCAAAGGCAAAACCTGCATTGGCTGTGTGGTAAAAGGTATCAAAGACGGCAAAGAAAAAATCGTTTACTGCTATAACATCAAAGACCACCAAGACTGCTACCACGAGGTACAGTCGCAGGCCATCTCTTATACCACCGGCGTACCCGCCATGATCGGCGCCAAACTGATGCTAGAGGGTACATGGCAAGGTCAAGGTGTCTTCAATATCGAACAAATGGATCCAGATCCCTTTATGGAAGGTCTAAACGCCTACGGCCTGCCTTGGACGGTGATTGAGCTGGACAGCTTTGAGTTGAGCGACTAATGAACCCGATGCTCACCGACTTCGGCCGACTCGATTTATACCAGCTGCCATCGCCTTGCTGGGTGGTAGACGAAGTCGCTGTGCAGCACAATTTAGATATCTTGCACGAAGTGGGCTCGAAAAGCGGTGCAAAAGTGTTAGCCGCTCTCAAAGCATTTTCGATGTTCGAGCTAGCGCCGCTGTACAAGAATCGCGTGTGGGGTACGTGCTCGAGTGGGTTACACGAAGCTCTGCTTGCTAAAGAATTTTACCCGGGCGAAGTCCACGTGTTTTCTGCGGCTTATTCACAAGCCGATTTAGAGCAAATACTAGAGATTGCCGATCACGTGGTGTTTAACTCGGTGCAACAGTGGCGCCGCTTCAAACCTTTATGCCAGGCCGCACAAGCCCGGCGCACACACTTAAGCATTGGTCTCCGTGTAAACCCAGAGCATTCCGAAGGCGATGTACCACTGTACGATCCCTGCGCTCCCGGCTCCCGCTTAGGGATACCGCGCAGCCAGCTGCAGATCGAGGATTTTGAGGGTATTTCAGGATTACACTTTCATACCTTGTGCGAACACCCTTTTGAACCTTTGGCGCGCACGGTGGCTGCGCTCGAGAAACGCTTTGGCGACATTTTGTCTGGCCTTAGCTGGGTGAACTTTGGTGGAGGACACCACATCACGGCAGAGGGGTATGACCGCGACGGACTCATCGCCTTAATTCAAAGTTTCAGCGCCAAATACCAGGTGCAAGTGTATTTAGAACCCGGTGAAGCGGTGGCCATTGGCACGGGCGTGTTAGTCAGCGAGGTGTTGGACGTAACCTACACCGACCGTCCTCAAGCTATACTTGACACCTCTGCTACTTGCCACATGCCCGACACCCTAGAAATGCCCTATCGCGCCCTAATTAGCGGTTCAGGCAAAGCCAACGAGTTGGACTACACGTACCGCCTCGGCGGATTAACGTGCTTAGCAGGCGACGTCATGGGTGACTACAGCTTTGCCGCGCCGCTAGACGTCGGACAGCGCTTAATTTTTGAAGATATGTCGCACTACACCATGGTAAAAACCAGCACCTTTAACGGCACCAAATTGCCCGCAATAGCGGTGTGGAATTCAGACACAAACGCGGTGCGCATCGTAAAAAGTTTTGAATATCATGATTTTCGCGACCGTTTGTCTTGAGTTTGAGCACCGCAGACCAAAAGATATCGCTACAAGTTGAAAACTTATCTTAGGGCTTGCTGCAGTGCCGACACTAAAGAGTTAGCCTGAGCGTCAGAATACGCCTCGCGTGCACCTTGCCCCCAAACAGGACCGGGCCATGCAACATCCGTCTCAAAACGCGCGATGATATGCAAATGAAATTGCCTCACCATATTCCCCAAGTTCGCAACGTTAAGCTTATGAGCACCTGTCAACTCTTGTAACACGGCCATCACTCGCAGTTGTTCTTGCAGTAAAGCTTGTTGATCATCGCTACTAAAATCTAGCCACTCCGCGCAGTTCGACCGGCGAGGAACGAGAATGACCCAGGGGAAGCGCGCATCGTTCATCAGTAACACACGACTAAGCGACAGATCAGTCACCGAGTGAGTATCGGCATCTAAACGAGCATCAAGTGCAAACTCTGTCATTGGCAGGCTTTCAACTCAGAGCCGAAACCGCAATGTCGCGAATTTTAGAGACCATGGCCCGTAACCCATTGCCTCGCGTTGGCGACAAATGCGTGATCAGTTCTAAACGATTGAAATACCCGTCGACATCAAACTCTAGCGCCGCCTTAGGAGTTAAACCCTGGTAGGCCGCTAGCACAACCGCCAGTAAGCCTTTTACAATGAAGGCATCGCTATCGACGCTTAGGTTTAAGGTACCTGATCCCACGTCGGCATCGATCCAGACCTGGCTTTGACAACCTCGAACTAAGTGCTCGTCGTCGCGCTTGCTTGAGTCAAACTCTGGCAAGGTCTTACCCAAATCGATGATGTATCGATACTTGTCTTCCCAAGCATCAAAAAAACTGAGGTCATCTTCGATCGCTTGTGCACGTTCTGTAATCGACATACTCAACCTTAATAAAACATTCCCGTCGCTAACTGAGCTTCTTCTGACATCATCTCTCGGCTCCAGGGTGGACTGAAGACCAAGTTTACTTCCACCGTTTTCACGTTGGGTACGCAGGCTACTCGAGCTCGCACATCGCCCACCAACACATCGCCCATGCCACACCCCGGCGCCGTTAGCGTCATAGTAATGGCTACAGAGCCTTGTGCTTGATCGATCACGACATCGTAAACCAAACCTAGGTTAACCAAATCTACCGGTACCTCTGGGTCAAAAACCGTTCCCAATGCCTCCCACACATAGGCGTCCACGATAGAACCATCCTGCGGATCTTCAAATTTAAGATCCAAAGGTTCTAACCCTAAGGCATCGGCGTCGGTACCATCGATTCGGACCATATTGCCAGCGTGAACAATGGTGTAGTTGCCACCCAAGGCTTGCGTCAGCGTCACAAAACTGTGCGCCGGCACGGTCACCGGAGTGCCGACAGGTACCAATCGACCCAGCACTTCACGCTGAGTGGTTAACAAGGTTCTTTCTTGGCTGCTCACGAGTATGAAACGCCTTCTTCAACGCTAAAGCTCTCGCCACAACCGCAGGCAGCCGTGACATTTGGGTTTTTGAATTTTAGCACTCGGTTCAAACCTTCGAATACAAAATCGAGCTGGGTGCCACGAATAATCGACAGGCTTTCTGGATCAACCCAAAAAGTCAGTGCATCCTCTTGAAGGGTGATATCCTCTGTCTGTCCGACATCAACTTCATCGAGCACGTACATAAACCCGGTGCAACCACTCTCTTTTACCGACAAACGAATGCCTTTTTTACCCGACAAGGCAAGCTGTTTGAGTAAGTGGCGAACCGCAGCGGGGGTAATAGATATTGGCGCCGCATTCACATCAAAAACTTCTACACTCATACCGACTCCTAAACTAACAGCCGACAGGCTTTATCCAATGCCTGTACAAAAGCATCAACATCATTTTTGGTGTTATAAAAACTTAGCGAGGCTCTGGCGGTACCGGGAGCATTTAAGTACTGCATCAGAGGCTGGGTGCAGTGGTGCCCGGTTCGAATGGCCACGCCCTGTTGGTCTAACAGCATGCCAATATCGCTAGGGTGTGTGCCCGGTACCAAAAAGCTGAAGATACCCACAGACCGCTGAGGACTTCCGACACGTTGAACATGAGTCATCTCCGCGACGGCGTCAAGCAAATAGTTCATCAGCGACTCTTCATGCGCGACCGCGTTCTCGATACCCACGCCCTCAAGATACTCGATAGCCGCGGCCAAACCGATGGCGCCAGCAATGTTGGGGGTTCCTGCTTCAAATTTGAAAGGCACTTGGTTGTACGTTGTACCGTCAAAGCTCACGGTTTCGATCATCTCGCCACCCCCTTGGTAGGGCGGCATGGCGTCTAACAAGTCTTTTTTTCCCCACAACACGCCAATGCCAGTCGGACCGTAGAGCTTGTGCCCCGAAAACACGTAAAAATCTGCCCCGAGCGCTTGGACGTCAACCGCACTGTGCGCTACCCCCTGAGCTCCGTCGATCAAGACTGCGGCTCCCGCCGCTTTTGCTCTGGCGATGATATCGGCAACAGGGTTGATTGTACCCAGGGCATTTGAGACCTGATTCACTGCAACAATCTTCACCGAGTGCTGTGCGAGCAGGGCATCGAACGCCTCTAAATCAATGTCGCAGGTTTGCGTCAAAGGTATTGGGATGACTTTGGCGCCTCTTGCTTGCGCTACCATCTGCCAAGGTACGATGTTGGCATGGTGCTCGGACACCGGTACTAAAACCACATCCCCCTCGTTCAGTACCATTCGACCGAAGGTTTGAGCGACTAGGTTAATACTTTCTGTAGTACCTCGGGTCCAAATGACCTCTTCCACTTGCTCGGCATTGATAAATCTCGCAACACTGGATCTAGCCGCCTCAAACGCGCGTGTCGCTCGATCGGCTACTGCATGCGCGCCACGATGCACGTTGGAATTATCCATCTGATAATAGTGCTCTAAAGCTTGAATAACTGCGCGCGGCTTTTGCGTCGTTGCGGCATTATCCAAGTAAACTAGCGGCTGGCCGTTAACCTCTTGCGCCAGCAAAGGAAAATCAGCGCGCGCCAAGTCTACGTTAAAATGCTTATTCATTATCATCACCTGCGACTAAGGTCAGACAGCGCTGTTTGGCTTGGTCGCTCAACCACTCGCGCAAAGGTTCATAGGCAATGCGGTCAAACAAAGACACCACGAACCCAATACCAATCAGCTGCGCTGCGACTGACTCTGTAATGCCGCGCGTACGGCAATAATGAATGGCTTCGTCATTGATTTGTGCCACGGTCGCGCCATGGGCACACTGCACGTCGTTGGCATAAATTTCGAGTTCAGGCTTGGTATTGACTTGCGCCTGATCGGAGGTCAGCAAATTCTTATTCGACAATTGCGCAACCGTTTTTTGGGCGTCGGGGTGTATGTGAATACGGCCATTAAAAACCGCGTTGGCCTTGTCACCGATAATACCTCTGAACGTTTCCTCACTCGTGCAATGGGCTGCCGCGTGCTCCAAGGTCGTGTGAAAATCGACCACTTCGCGCCCTGCCGGCAAGTAAATACCATTCAACTCAGCGTGAGCACCCGTCTCCGCAAATACTAGACCCCACTCATTACGACAGAGTTTTGCGCCAGCAGCATAAGCAAAGGCATTTAGGGTAGAGTCGCGGCTTAACTTAGCGAATACCCCGCCAAAAAATGTATGACTACTGTCGTGCGTGTTGGCTCGGCAATAATCTAGGTTGGCCCCGGCAGCTAAAAACAGCTCGGTGACGCTGTGCTGTTGAGAATTTGCCAACGAGCCTGCACCAAAATGTTCGATAATACTCGCGCGACTATTGGAACCTGCAGTGACGAGCACGCGTACCGACAACCAGGCGCTGTCTTGTTGCCAAATCAGCTGTAGCGGCGCACTAATATCTGCATTATCTGCGATGTCAATCCAGAGGCCCAAGCCCAGAGTCGCATCACTCAAGGTGCTAATAATGCCACTGCGATCTTTCGCAGCGGACCCCATTAAATCCAGCATGCGAGCAGCACCTGACTCATCTAGGTCGGAAAACTCTCGAACCTCGACACCCGGCGGCAGCTCACCCGAGGGGGATCCATTGACGTGAATACCCTCACGTGTCACCACAATTCGACAAGCGCCGAGATCAGGTGCCGCTGCTGAGTCTAAATGACCGTTGTGCGCCTCAAGTTCGGGGGGCACCAGACCTGTTAAAGGCGCGTACTTCCAATGCTCGCTCTTGCGATTCGGAATCGGCGTTGCAGCTAGCGCCATTGCAGCTACATCGATTTTTGGGCGCAACCAACCAGGCGCATCGGCTCGCGCCGCGGCAATTGCAGACTCAAACACCGGTCCAATCATGCCGCACCGTCCAACCAAGCATAGCCTTTGCTCTCGAGCTCTACGGCTAATTCTTTGCCACCCGAGCGAACGATTCTGCCACCGGCCAGCACATGCACAAAATCAGGCTCGATGTAATCCAGTAGCCGCTGGTAGTGTGTTACAACAATGAACGATCGATCGGCTGAACGCATCGCATTCACACCCGCCGCGACAACTTGCAACGCGTCGATATCCAGGCCGCTATCCGTTTCGTCTAGAATACAAAGCTTGGGCTCAAGCAGCATCATTTGCATGAGCTCGTTGCGCTTTTTCTCGCCCCCGGAAAAACCTTCGTTAACCCCACGCTTCAGAAAATCCACGCTCAAGTTAACCGCTTTACAGGCCTCTCGAGCACGCTTCATAAAACTGACGCTGTCCAAGGCTTCTAGGCTGTTCGCCTCTCGCACCGCATCTACACCGGCCTTTAAAAATTCCATGTTGCTCACACCGGGAATTTCTACTGGATACTGGAAAGCCAAAAACAGGCCAGCTTGAGCACGCTCCTCAGTTTCCATTGCCAATAAATCTCGACCATCAAAGTCCACCGACCCGGACACGGCCTCGTAACCTGGGCGGCCCGACAACACATGACCCAGTGTACTTTTCCCCGCGCCATTGGGGCCCATGATGGCATGTACTTCGCCGGGGCCGACGTCTAGAGACAAGCCTTGCAGGATGTCTTTGTCTTCAACGGATGCTCGCAATTCTTTAATAGATAACATAATTTCCTCAAATCACCTCGATGACTACGGCTTCTACCCTAGCCCACCGAACCTTCTAAACTGACTTCTAATAATTTGCCTGCTTCCATTGCAAACTCCATGGGCAGCTCTTTAAAGACTTCTTTACAGAAACCGTTCACGATCATAGACACCGCTTTTTCGGGGTCTATGCCGCGCTGCTGGCAGAGGTACAGCTGATCGTCACTGACCTTGGATGTTGTTGCCTCGTGCTCGATTACCGCGCTAGGCTGTTTGCTTTCGATGTAGGGGAAGGTATGAGCCGCACAGCGATCACCAATTAATAGCGAGTCACACTGCGTGTAGTTCCGCGCACCCACGGCCCTAGGACTCATGCGCACCAAACCTCGATAGGCGTTCGAGCTTTGTCCAGCGGAAATGCCTTTCGAAATAATCGTTGACTTGGTATTACGCCCCAAGTGGATCATCTTAGTACCCGTATCCGCTTGCTGATGATTGTGAGTCAAAGCGACTGAGTAAAACTCACCCACGCTGTCGTCACCCTTCAGGACGCAGGAAGGATATTTCCAAGTGACAGCCGAACCTGTTTCAACCTGCGTCCATGATATCTTCGCGCGATTGTGAGCAACACCGCGTTTGGTCACAAAATTGTAGATACCACCTCTACCCTCAGCATCGCCGGGATACCAGTTTTGAACAGTCGAGTACTTTATCTCCGCATCATCTAAAGCCACCAACTCAACTACCGCAGCGTGCAATTGATTTTCATCGCGCATCGGAGCCGTGCAACCCTCTAGGTAACTTACGTGACTACCCTCTGCAGCAACGATGAGCGTTCTCTCAAACTGCCCCGTATTACTTTCGTTGATACGAAAGTAAGTTGACAGCTCCATCGGGCAACGCACGCCCTTGGGGATGTAAACAAAGGAACCGTCGCTATAAACTGCGCTATTGAGTGCGGCGTAGTAGTTGTCGGTCTTAGGAACAACCGACCCCAGATACTGTCGCACCAAATCTGGGTATTCCCGAGCCGCTTCTGATATCGAGCAAAAAATGACGCCCGCTTCGGCCAAATTCTCGCGAAAGGTGGTTGCTACCGAAACAGAATCAAAAACAGCATCGACTGCCACCCCGGCCAACATAGCCTGTTCGTGCAGAGGAATTCCCAACTTCTCGTAGGTCGCGAGTAGTTCAGGATCGACTTCGTCCAAACTCTTGGGCTTGTCCGCCATTGATTTTGGCATCGAGAAATACGATATAGAATTGTGATCAATCGGCGGATACTGCACTTGCGCCCATTCAGGTGGTGTCATTTCAAGCCAGCGCCGGTAAGCATCAAGGCGCCATTCCAGCAGCCACTCGGGCTCTTCTTTGCGCGCCGAAATCGTGCGTATTACCGATTCATCAAGGCCAGGCGGCAAAGTATCTGATTCAATATTCGTGGTAAAACCGGGCGTATATTCTCGCTCGATTACTTCATTAATGTGCTCGTTCGCCATGCTAACCTCTGATGATTGGCGCCTAGTCGTGCAACAAACTGGTCACACGTTCAATGGTTGTCTGAACTCTTTGATCTTGAATGGACGCGATTTCACGAACCTCTTCGCGGACCACCAAATCGGCCAAACTTATATTACGCAGAAAATCGCGTATCTGATCGCTTAAACCGGACCAAAGATGGTGCGTCAAACAGGTCGCGCCTTTTTGACAAGATCCCTTTCCTCGGCAACGCGTGGCATCGGTGTCTTCGTTGACCGCCTCGATAACATCAGCAACGCTGATCACTTCGAGCGATTTGCCTAGGTAATACCCACCGCCAGGACCTCGAACGCTCTTTACAAGGCCATGTTTACGCAGCTGAGCAAACAGCTGCTCTAAATACGAAAGAGAAATATCTTGCCTGGCTGATATACCCGCCAGTGGTATGGGACCGTGCTCGCGGTGCAAAGCCAGATCAAGCATAGACGTCACGGCGTAACGTCCTTTGGTAGTCAAACGCATGCTGGGTAACCCGTTTAAGCTCTTTCCCGAGTATTTTACTCAGGTTTTATCCAAAGAACAATTCACGCCAAGGTAAAACCGCAAAAACCGGTCGAGATCTTCGTCAAAAGACTGAGCCAATCACTAGCACCACTGCGTAAAGTTGGGTAGTCTCACTGGACGATATAACAAGGATCCTGAGAGTGCTAATCCATCAAGCTATTGACTACCACGCCCGTCGACGTCCAAACCAATTGGCTTTAATCACCGACAGCACTCAATACGATTACCACAGCCTTCAGCAGCGAAGTCTGAACTTAGCACAAGCCCTGCTCGCGCAAGGGGCAAGCCCTGGAGAGCGTATTGGCTTGTTGGGTCAGAACAGCATCGATCACATGGTCGCCTTCACCGCTTGCAGCCGGATTGGCGCGGTCTCAGTACCGCTCAACTATCGACTCGCACCACCTGAAACGGCCTACGTTTGCGATGATGCTAACATTCGCCTGATCATAATTCTTGAACCCTCTGTTGAAACCCTGGCTTACGCCATTGCCGAAGCTCGCGATGGTGCGTCAGTTTTCATGTCGGATTTGAGCGATACTCACGTCCCGCTCAGTGCCGCAATGCTGCAGTCGCCACCCTCGCCAATCGACACGCCCAAAGGCTTAAATGAGCAGGATGCCACCCTGCAGCTTTACACCAGTGGCACCACCGGAAAGCCTAAGGGTGTAGCGCTCAGTCATCGCAACTTGAGCGCGCTCATGAATAATTTGTCGAATGCCAACCCAGGAGTACTGGGCGTCGATGGCATGGATCTGGTTTGTGCTCCAATGTTTCACATTGGCGGTGCGGGTTCCACTATCGTGCCGCTGCTGTGCGGCGGCGCTGTGGTTATGCATGAAGCGTTCAACCCAAAAGCCGTGCTTGAGGCCATCCAAAAGCATCGGATTCGCGAAATGTTCATGGTTCCCGCCATGATTTTGTCTTTGCTGCGTGATGTGCCTAATTTTGACCAATACGATTTAAGCTCATTGGATGTGATAGGCTACGGCGCGGCACCCATCTCACCTACACTGTTAAAGGAAGCGGTCGAGCGATTCAAGTGTGGTTTTAACCAGTACTACGGCATGACAGAGACCTGTGGCACTGTCGTTGCCCTGTCACCTGAAGTTCACCAACGCGCACTGCAGGGCGAGCCCGAACTGCTGCAAGCCGCAGGTCAAACCTGTCTTGGCGTCGAGGCCAAGGTATGCGACAGCGCCGGCACGGAAGTTCCGATGGGTGAAACGGGCGAAATCTGGCTGCGATCAGCCAATAACATGCTGCACTATTTCAATTTACCCGAGGCTACTGCCAAAACGCTGATTGATGGCTGGGTGCTTACGGGAGATGCGGGCTACATAAATGAAGAGGGCTTCATCTTTTTGCGCGACAGGATCAAAGACATGGTGCTTAGCGGCGGCGAAAACATTTACCCTGTTGAGGTCGAAAACGTACTCGCGCAGCTTCCCGGCGTTCGAGAAACCGCTGTTATCGGTGTGCCGGATGAAAAATACGGTGAAGCGTTGTTAGCTTTCATTGCAATGAATGAGGGTTTTACGCCACCATCTACGCAAGAGATGATCGATTTTTGCCGCGACAAGCTCGCTGGCTATAAAATTCCACGAAAACTTGAAATCATCGATGCACTGCCACGCAACCCGACGGGGAAGATCCAGAAGATGGTTCTGCGAGAACCCTTTTGGAAGAACGCGGACCGTCGGATCGGTTAAGAGGAGCACCAAAATGACGACACGAAGTTTATTAAGCGCAGCCGTTCTAGGAGCCACGTTAGCAATCGGAGGCTGCCAACCAGGAACCGAGACGGCCAGCACGCAGGTTGAGCAGGTCGCGCTGAGCGAATCTGAGAAAGCCAATGCGCTTTTCGAGGAAATGTTCATGGAAAGCGTCATGAGCTCTCCAATGTCACAAACCTACTTAGGCATTAAACAAGACTACGACAAGCTCGACGACTATACCGAGGCAGCGTCAGCCAGAGAGTTGGAGCGCGCCAAAGCAAATCTGGCCAAGCTTCAAACCATTAACGTAGCGGCACTCGATGAGCAGACAGCCCTGAGCTGGAACTTGATGAAAGACCAGCTAGATCAAGAGATCGCAAGCTATCGCTGGCGCTATCACAACTACCCTGTCAACCAGATGTTTGGCATGCATTCGGGCTTACCCTCGTTCATGATCAACCAACACCTCGTGCGCTCAGAAGAAGATGCACTTGCCTACATCAGCCGCTTACACGAGTTTAAACGCGTCCTGGGTGAGTTAGAGGCCAACCTCTACAAGCGGGCAGAGCTCGGCATTTTGGCACCAAAGTTTGTCTACCCCTATGTACTGAGCGATATCAATAATGTCGTCAGCGGCGCCCCCTTCACCGATGGCGATGATTCAACGCTACTGGCGGACTTCAAAGGAAAACTGGAGCAACTTGAGCTCGACGAGACAAAAAGAAGCGAGCTCCTAGGGCAGGCTGAAAAAGCACTGCTCGAATCGGTGGGCCCCGGCTTTGCCAGCTTGAGTAGCACGGTAAAAGCGATTGAAGCGCAAGCCGATACCCGCGATGGAGCCTGGAAGCTTCCCGATGGGTCCGAGTTTTACAACTTCGCGCTTGCACGCACGACGACCACCGATATGGATGCGCAGACCATTCACGAAATTGGCCTCGCCGAAGTCGAACGTATACATGACGAAATGCGCGCTATCATGAAGCAGGTAGGTTTTGCCGGTGACTTGCAAGACTTTTTTGAGTTCACGCGAACGGATCCACAGTTTTACTACCCCGAAACCCCCGAGGGCAAGCAAGCCTACCTCGAGGAGGCCACTGCCTTAATCGACGACATGAAAACGCGTTTGGATAGTTTGTTCAAGATTAAGCCCAAAGCGGACTTAGTCGTAAAAGCCGTCGAGTCCTTCCGCGAGAAGTCTGCCGGCAAAGCCTTTTATCAGCGCCCTGCCCCTGATGGCTCGCGTCCGGGAACCTACTACGCCAATCTGTATACCATGAAAGCAATGCCAATTTATCAAATGGCAGCCTTGGCCTATCATGAGGGGGTTCCCGGGCACCACATGCAAATCGCAATAGCACAAGAGCTAGAGGGTATACCCAAATTCCGCAAGTTCGGCGGGTACACTGCCTACACCGAGGGTTGGGGCTTGTACGCAGAGTTATTGCCCAAAGAAATCGGGCTGTACGA
Organism: Aequoribacter sp.; assembly: GCF_965659035.1. Lineage (NCBI taxonomy): Bacteria > Pseudomonadati > Pseudomonadota > Gammaproteobacteria > Cellvibrionales > Halieaceae > Aequoribacter > Aequoribacter sp. The sequence continues at coordinate 23,302 of NZ_CBFHWH010000008.1, forward strand.
AGACCCCTACAGCGATTTTGGGCGCCTCGCTATGGAGTTGTGGCGCGCTTGCCGCTTAGTCACCGACACGGGATTGCACGCCAAACGCTGGACTCGTGAGCAAGCTATTGACTATTTGCTACAAAACACACCCAACGCCGAATCCGACATTGTCAAAGCGATAGAACGCTATATTGTCATGCCCTCACAGGCCACGGCTTACAAAGTGGGCATGTTAAAAATCCTGGAGTTGCGCGACAAAGCTAAATCCAACCTAGGCGAAGCTTTCGATATTCGCGAATTCCACGATGTGGTCCTAAAGCAGGGGGCGCTGCCTTTGGCAACCTTGGAGTCAATTGTCGACCGCTGGATAAACTCGAAACGGGAAAGCTAATCGTATGCAAAACCCATCCTTTCACCGAGCCGTTTTGGACGCATCCCGATCGGTCACTTTAGTCATCGGCATAGATGGCTCGTTGATGTTCGCCAGTCGCGGTGTGCAAGATATACTGGGCTACCCCGCAACTTGGGCCGAGGGTCGAAACATTCTCGACTACATCCACCCTGAAGATGTCTCTCGTGTTGTTGAATCCCTAGCGCTCGCCGACGACAACCGCGAGATTCGATACATTCCCATGACCTTACGAATTCGCGACAATGAGGAAAACTGGGTAGAGATCGATATCGTCAGCAGCAACCGACTGAGCGACCCGGAAATCTCTGGGATCATTGTGAACATTCAGACCGCGGAATGTCGGCCTACCTACAGCGACCCTATTACTGCGATGGCAAAAAATGAGTCACACGCGAGGGTGATGCAGCTCATCGCTCAGGGCGTCGGTCGCGGGGGGCACGTAAGGCGTCCGTCATTCTTTGTTCCAATAGACGCAGCCGCCGACTCAGAGCTGAATTGCTCGATGCCAGATCACCCCATTTCAGAACACTTTAAACCCGAAATTTTCAAGCTATTTGTGGCTGAACCTATCGATAAAGTGGACGTATCTGAGGCTGGCGAACTTCTCTCGGTCAACCGCTCAGAGTTACCCGTGAGCACCTTAAAACTCATGGACCGCTGGGATATTGCAGGCATCCGCTTCGGTGTTATAGCGCCGAACGACACGCCACACGAAGTCACTCATTATCTTGTATCACTTGACTACGCCCTACCAGAAACACTGTGGATGGATGGTATTTGGAGCCCCACAGGCGTGCAGCAATGGCAAGAATTGATGCAATATGCCGGCATTGCCCTGTCGCACGAGCGCAACCGCATAAAACTGCAGCGCGCTGCTTCGCGCGACACATTAACTGATCTTTTTAATCGCTCTGAGTTTGTGAGAGAACTCACTCGGCAAAATTTAGGCACTGAAGGCAGTGGTGTTTTGTTTATCGACCTTGATGACTTCAAAGCCATTAACGATCGGTACGGCCACAATATCGGCGATATCGCCCTCGTTACTATCGCTCAAAATATTTTAAAAGCACTGCCTGAGCAAGGCGTCGCGTGCCGCATGGGCGGAGACGAATTTGTGATTGTGACGCCAAGTAGCATTGACGCAAGGGCCCTAGCTGAATCGCTGATCACCTCCTGTGCCGAGCCTTTCACGACTGAACCCGAACCTTTAACGGTCTCAGCATCGATTGGCGTCGCCCAAATCCGAGAAGATGAAACCCTCGAACACGCCATTCAACGCGCCGATATTGCTTTGATGCAGGCAAAGCAAGAAGGTAAACATAGACTGGTAAGCTGCGACTAAAAATTATGGATTTAGTAGTATTTGATTTAGACGGAACACTTTTAAACGCCCAGTCCCAGATTTCGGACTACACCAACCGCGTGCTAGCCAAAATGGCCGAGGCGGGTATCGCCTACACAGTAGCGACCGGCCGAACTTTGCATGGCGCGCATGCGGTCGTTAGCGGCAGTGGCTTTCACCTACCCCACATTATCAAAAATGGGGTGTTGATCTGGAACCCGGCATCGGGCGATTACAGCCGCCAATGCTTGCTCACCCAAGAAGAAATTTCCAAGGTGCTACTGGCTTTTACGGACGCGGGTGTCAGCCCCTTTATACACACCTTTGAACCCAACGAGCACCACGGCGCCTATCATGCCCCCGTAATGAAAGACTACGAACACAAGCTAGCAGCTTTTATTGAACGCGAACGCGGAAGCGCTCTGAAGCCCTTAAGTGCGATGCCGCCGAAGGCGCCTATCGCTAACTTCAGTGGACTAGGCAGCCAAGAAGCCATAGACGCCATCGTAGCTCAGATTGCGCAAGAAGAGCACCTTATTGCCTATGGAGGCCCCGCATTTGAGGGCCAAAACCTGTACTGGCTGGATGTGCATCACTGCGACGGCAACAAAGGCGCAGCCGTCCTTGAACTTAAACGCGACGTGGGTGCAGAGCGTATTATCTGTTTCGGCGATAGCGACAATGACTTAACTATGTTCGAGATTGCCGATGAATGCTATGCGCCAGATAATGCCAAGCCCGAGATTAAAGCTGTAGCAACAAAAGTCATTGGTCATCACGACAATGATGGAATCGCGCGTTTTTTAGAGGCTAGATTTAAGCTCTAATTGAGGTATTTACCCACGCCGAATCACAAATTCCAAACGTCCGTCCTTCATTAAGACGCTTTTATCAATTTGAAAATCGGGCAATCCGCGCGACAAAGCACCCCGCAAGTGCCGATAAGGAAGCTCAGTGGAGCCAGACTCAGCCTCTAACTGATCGGGCCCAGCGATACCCCAACGCTTCGCCACTAAACCGCGAGTGGCGTTATGACACACAAATCCGTGCGCCGCACCGTCGTAAGTCAGCATTGCATCCAACCAGTCGTTCAACCAATTCAAATTGGCGTCACTCAAATGCAGAGCGAAGTCCCACATAAGCACCAAATCGTAAGCTTGGCCAATGCAGGGCTCAAAGCTGTCTTCTAGGACTGTTGCTCTTTGCTCGGAGGCCTCGTCGTCGCTCAGCAAAGCATTTATTTCCGAAGCCTGACTGATCAAATCGAGAACGGTTAAACGCCCCCAAAAAGTCCTTTGCAAGTGGGCAATCGTAGACGCATGCGCGGCTCCGAAATCAAGGATCTTCCGAGGCCTTGTTGAATCGAAATCGGGAAGTACACCCGCGATCAAGGTGCTTTTAAAAAATTCCGTATTCACAGCGCTCTGCCGCATTGCTGCGGCATGATTAGGGCTCACTTAGCACTTATTCTCCAGCGCTGTCGCCGCTCGCCGCGACTTTGGTGTTGCTTACAACACCGAAGCTTTTGGTAGGTGCGGCTTCGTTCATATCGATGCTACCCTTGAATTTGCTGCCATCCTCTAGGATGACACGCGGCGCTTGGATATTTCCTCGCATGGAGCCGTTCGCAGTGATCAGCACACGCTCGCTCGCTTCTACATCGCCATGTAACTCGCCATCCACTTTCACCGACTTGGCCGTCACATCGGCGTGCACTCGCCCAGAAGGACCGACCAGCAATTCATTACTCTTAAGTACGACAGTGCCTTCGATTTGCCCCTCAACCGTCAGATCTTCTTCACTGTGTACTTCACCTTTAATTTTTACCGTTGCCCCAATCACGGCACTCCCTCCTTTAGATGATGGAATCGATGCGACCTCAGCCACCTTTGACACTGGCTTTACCGGCTCCTCAACTGCAGGGGCTGGAGTATTCTTCTGTGATCGCTTGTCAAAAAACATGGTGTCTGCTCAGTTCAATCGAAATCACATATTAGCACGAACATTTCATATTCCTAGCCCCAAGGGATTTCAGGGTCGATAAGATCGCACATTTCCTTCTGCTGCGCGTTCCTTAGCGTCAAATAGCGGTGGATGCAGACGTTCGGCGGCAAAATCCTCTGCTTGATCCGCGTAGTGAACCGAATCTTCGAGCATGGTGGCTGAACCGTAATGATGCACACCCTGCACCGAGAGGTTTTGCTCGGCATCCCAAGCGACCAAATAGTAAAGTCCATCGCCCGCGATATTGGTTAAGTAGCCGTTTTCCTCGTACCCTGTACCGTAGATTGCGCGCAGCGTATCGGGACCTCCGCCGATCGGCACATTTACGAGGCCACGGGTGTGTCTATTGACCTCCCCCCACAAGGGATCAATTCGCCCAGACACCTCCAGCAATTCATCAGCGCAGGTCTGCAGCACCCCGCCCGCCTCAGGCGGCGCAACACCATCTTGCTCCGCGCGCCATTCGGCTCGAATTACACACACACCCAAAGCCGCTTCTCGGCTTTGAATATCCGCCACCAAATCCCACTGCGACAGAAGAGTTTGCGCCTGCAAATGATGAGGTAAAGCGTCTGTGAGTTCGGCGGCGATTGCGGCGCGAATGTAGTGACCAGCTCGGCTCGATACAGCGTAGGCTTTGTCGTGCTTTATCGTCCAAAAATCCTCTGCCGAAATGGGTCTTAAAGCCGCAAACAGTTCTAAGGCTCGATCTGCACGATTGGTCATTCGCGTTTGATACCCATCGCTGGGACTAAATACCGATGGATCTGGGTTATCGTCTGCAATGGCAACCTGAAAGGGTGTTTGGTTCGTGCTAGCCACATAGCCGTGCTTGGGGCGCACCACTTGTGGCAACTGCTGGAAAGGCAAATAACTGTCCCATATAAGATCGGACCGATCACCGGGCAAATACTGGTTCCAGTCATAACCGGGCTCACGTAGCGGGGTCAGACTGTTGTGAACGAAGGCGATCGTGCCTTCTTTGTCAGCGAAGACGAAATTGAATGACGCAAACCGATGTTGTGCCATCGCGGCATACCACTCATCGAAGGTTCGTGCTCGATTCAGGGCGTACCACTGATCCACCTGACGAATCTCATTCTGGCCTCCGAAACGGAATGCATAGGTACCATGATCCGTTTTCATGACAGGTCCATGCTCGGAGCGATATATCTCGCGCTTCACAGTCCAATAAAAGGGCCCCCACAGTTTGACGCGCAGGCTGGCTTCGCTGACCTCTAGGTCTAACCACTGGCCATCTAAGCGATACTGATTCTCGTTGTCAGGATTGATTTCGAGGACAAAAATATCAACCAAATCAGGCTTATTGACCGTCACGCCCCAAGCGATATCGTGGTTAAACCCAAGGCTGATCAGCGGACTTCCGGGAAAAGTGCCACCCATAATATCGAGCCCTTCGTCACTACTGATATGCGCCTCGTACCATGCCACTGGACCGTCGGTAGGCTGGTGAGAATTAATCATTAGACGAGTCGCTCCATCGTCTGTTGCCGAAGGTGACACCGCGATAGCATTAGACCCGATAGGGGTATCGCTCAAACCCAGATCAGCGACCAGACGAGAGACCTCTCTCGCGCGCTCGGGGCCCATCACCTCTTTCACCGATCCATCAAATCCGTAAAACAATAGATGCCTGACCACAAACCCAGTGATAATGTCGGTCGTTGTCACCGGCAAAATATCCCGCGTCACGCGATGAGGATGTTTCGCCGCAAAGTGGTTTAATCCATCGGTATAGGCTTGCACTAATGCGCGCGCCTCTGGACTAATCTGGTCTTCGTAACCCGCGTTCACCCAGCCCCGAACCCCGAGCCATTGGATCATATAGTCAGCTGGCGCTGCGTCTTTACCGTTATAACGAGCAGATTCGCCGCGATAAAACGGTAGCGTTTCTTCAATCAGTTCCCAACCATCTTCAGCTTGAGCATAGGCAAATCCAAAAGCGGTGTCCGCATCCGTTTTCCCGTGAATATGAGGGATACCCCAGCGATCACGTTCAATTAGAACATCATACTTCGACGCATCCACCGAAATATCGGGCGCACGGCTGGCGCACGCAGTTAAGCCAGCAACAAAGCAGAGTAGAATAAGTGTACGCATTATTATTCCTTATATTGAAGCTCAGCGATCAACGATTTCTGAGAGCTTGAGTAAACACTTCCTGTAGTGCTTGTATGCTATCCAACTTTGGATAGGTCGCGCGCATGATAAATGCAATTTTTCGATGCGGCCCTGGCTCATCGAGGCGAGCATACTGAAGTCGCTTATCGTTGCGGACGAGCTGATCGAGCGCCATTTCAGGCACCAAAGTAGAACCTAGTCCAGCAACCACCAACTGAATGAGGGTATTCAGACTGGTCGCGCTCATAGAATGTGCCACCGCATTCGAGAACTTACAAGCCGCCAGGGCATGATCTTTTAAACAGTGCCCTTCAGATAACAACATCAAATTCTCTCGTGACAGCTCATCGGAGGTAATACGTTCACGAACCTCCTGCTCGTCATCACTTGGCGCTACCCAATAAAAGTCTTCGTCCCAGAACGGGAAACTCAGCAAATTATCGCAATCATAGGGTAGTGCCAAGACCGCAGTGTCCAGCTCTCCATCGCGCACTCTCTCGACTAACTCCTTCGATTGCGCCTCGACAATTTTTAGCTTCGCCGCAGGGTAAGCTGCTGCTACTGCGGGCAACACAATTGGCAGTAGGTAAGGCGCGATTGTCGGTATCATTCCAATCGTCAAGGGCGTACTCAGCGGAGCCTTATCGGTCTGCCTCAGGCGCAATATGTCGTCAATCTGGACGCTAACGGATCGGGCTTTTTCCAAGAAAATACGCCCCATCGGAGTAACGAGCACTTTCTTATTATCACGCTCAAAGACCTGAAACCCGAGCTGCGCCTCTAACTCGTTTAAGGCGGTACTCAAGGCCGACTGGGATACCGCACAGTTATCGGCGGCCTTACGGAAATGCAGGGTCTTTTCGACCGCGAGTGCATAGCGAATTTGTTTTATTGAAATCATAACTATCGAGCCGCCAATCGGTGCCGTATTGGTACTTAGTTCTGGAATCCAAGTCTAATCAATTTCAGCAAAAAAAAAATCCACAAGCGCCGATTTCTTTTGATCCAAAAAATAGATCGAATTGATTTAAACAATCAAATTTAACAAACAACTGTCGACAACTATAGTGCACTTGTCGTCAACACAACACCTCTAGGAGAGAACAATGACTTCAATTAATTCAAGCATCAAACCCTTTAACGCCATGGCCTTCAAGAACGGCGAATTCATTTCGATCAACGAGCAAGATGTTATTGGCAAATGGGCGGTATTTTTCTTCTATCCCGCAGATTTCACCTTCGTTTGTCCAACGGAACTGGGTGATCTTGCGGATCATTACAGCGAGCTGCAAGCCCGAGGCGTCGAGGTGTACTCGGTGTCAACCGACACCCACTTCACGCACAAAGCGTGGCACGAATCATCGGACACTATTGGCAAAATTCAGTATCCCATGATCGGCGACCCGAGCGGCGCAAAACGCGTCAATTTGGGGTCATGCGAGAAGACCAAGGCCTAGCGGACCGTGCGACATTCATTGTTGATCCGGACGGCATTGTGCAGGTCATCGAAGTTACCGCCGAGGGCATTGGCCGCAATGCGGAGGAATTGGTGCGCAAAATTAAGGCAGCCCAATATGTCCGCAACAATCCGGGTGAGGTCTGTCCCGCCAAATGGCAAGAAGGCGAGCAAACCTTGGCCCCTTCGTTTGACCTGGTCGGCAAAATTTAAATCCAAGGCGGGACATCCCGCCTTTCCGAGAAAATAGGAGACTTAAAATGTTAAACCAAGAGCTACTCAATAATGTTAAAACTTACACCGACACTATCTCACGCGCGGTAACCTTGGTTGTTGCCGCGGGAACTCACTCAAAGCGCGCTGAGCTGGTGTCATTTTTACGGCAAATTTCGGACTTGTCGGACAAAATTCAATTTGAAGAGCGCGAGACTACAACCCTACGAAGCCCTCTGTCTTTCGGCTTGGAAGTCGATGGCGATGATAGCGGTGTACAGTTTTCAGGCATCCCGAGTGGCCATGAATTCAACTCGTTCATTTTAGCCTTACTGTATGCAGGTGGACAGGAACTCAAGCTTGACCCTGCGGTGCAGAGCCTTATCAGGGCGGTAAAAACGCCAATCCACTTTGAAGTTTTTGTCAGCCTGAGCTGCCACAACTGCCCCGATATTGTTCAAGCCTTGCATCAATTTGCTTTGCTCAACCCAAATATTAGCGCAGAGATGATCGATGGCGGGTTGTTTCCCCAACTTGTTGAAGAACGCGAGCTGCAGGGTGTGCCTGCCGTTTTTGCCAACGGCGCAGCCTTTGCCAATGGTAAAACCGAGATTAGCCAGCTGCTGGATAAATTGCAGCAGATTGCTCCTGAGGCAAAAGTGGCGAAAAACGACTCAGGCACTGCCCTACAAGATGTGGTTGTTATAGGCGGGGGCCCGGCGGGCGCAAGTGCGGCAATTTATAGTGCACGCAAAGGCCTGTCGGTGACCTTGCTGGCCGAGCGTTTAGGTGGCCAAGTTAAAGACACCCAAGGGATCGAGAACCTGATTTCGGTGAGCCATACGACCGGCGCAAAACTGAGCGGTAATTTGGTTGAGCACATGAATAGATACCCTATTTCAATCCGGGAGAATATTAGAGTCGAAAGTATCAGCGGCGATCACGTTCGGACTATCGCTCTGAACACCGGCGAGCAGATACAGACTCGCAGCATCATCGTGGCAACCGGCGCTCAGTGGCGAAAACTTGGGATTCCCGGAGAAGAGGAGAACATCGGCGCTGGAGTGGCCTACTGCCCACATTGCGACGGGCCATTTTTTGCGGGCAAGGATGTTGTGGTCGTCGGCGGTGGCAACTCTGGTATAGAGGCAGCTCTGGATTTGGCGGGGATTGTTAGGAGCGTCACGGTCGTGGAATTCATGCCGACGCTAAAAGCCGATAAAGTACTGGTCGATCAAGCGAAACAACGCACTAACATCTCGATCATAGCAAATGCGGCTTGCCAAGAAATTATCGCCGACGGCGGCAAAGTGGTGGCGCTTGAATATCTTGACCGCGTCAGCAATACGCGCAAGCGCTTAAACACCGATGGCGTGTTTGTGCAAATTGGCTTAAGCCCTAACAGCCAGTTCGTAAGCGATATCGTCGAATGCACAGCACACGGCGAAATCATAGTCGACAACAAATGCCGCACGACCCAAGCCAACGTATTTGCCGCGGGCGATGTTACCACCGTGCCCTACAAGCAAATCGTGATTGCCATGGGTGAAGGCGCTAAAGCAGCCTTATCGGCTTTTGAGTACTTGCTCGCTCATCCGGCGCACCGGACCGATATCGAAAAGCAAGCTGCTTAGTAAGATCTCATCAATTTGGGACTATTTCATGACGTAAAGGGCACAGGCTAATCTGCAAAGCGCTCCCGCAAGAGCGCTTTTTGCACTTTCCCCATGGCGTTGCGGGGCAGGCTATCAATGAATATGTAGTCTTTAGGTCGCTTAAAACCCGCTAGACTCTCTTGCAACTCGCGTCTGACACACTGCTCCAAATCTGCTTCATGTTTAGTGCCATCCGGCACGATCACGGCAACAACTCGCTCACCAAAATCGTCGTCCGACAATCCAATCACTGCCGACTCTAAAACGCCGTCACAACGATCGATAACAATCTCGATCTCTTTGGGGTAAACATTTAACCCACCGGTAATAATCAAGTCTTTAGAACGTCCCACAATCGCGACATAACCCTCAGCATCAATGGTTGCCAAGTCGCCCGTCTTAAAGAAGCCATCTTCAGTAAAATCGGCCGCGGTTTTTTCCGGCATCCCCCAATATTCTTTGAACACATTGGGGCCTTTAACCAGCAGGTTGCCGACTTCTTCTGCCGGCAAAATCGCACCTTGATCATCTTCCACACGCACCTCTACACCTGGCAAAGGAAATCCTACTGTCCCCGCCCTGCGCTCGCCGTTTAAGGGATTAGACGTGCTCATACCCGTCTCTGTCATGCCATAGCGCTCTAAGATTCGATGCCCTGTGCGCTGCTCGAACTCTGCAAACGTGCTGCTTAGCAGAGGCGCGGACCCAGAGATAAATAAACGCATCGACTTGCACGAACCTGAGTCGAATTCCGGCAAGGATAACAAACGGGAGTAATACGTAGGCACCCCCATCATGACGCTTGAGCGGCCAAGTTGCGCCAACACTTTTTGCGCCTCAAAGCCAGCATTCCACAGCATCGAAGCACCACTGAGCAATGCGCAGTGACAGGCGACAAACAAACCGTGGACATGATAAATCGGCAGGCTGTGCAGCAGCACATCATTAGCGCTAAAGCCCCATAAATCGACCAACACTTCGGCGTTACTGGCCAGATTCTCGTGCGTCAAGACGATACCTTTTGGTCGCCCCGTCGTGCCAGACGAATACAACAAGGCAGCCGATGTTGAAGTGAATACCGGAACCGGATCGCAGGTCTGTTGATCCAGAAGATCCTGCATCAAGGTCCCAGCGCCTGCGCTATCCAGCGTTAAAACCAATTCGACCCCACAGTGACGTGCCACGTGAGTAAGCCGCTCTTCCTGAGCGGGCGAGCAGACCAACAGTCGCGGCTCTGCGTTGTCCAAAAAATAGCGCATTTCAGCTAATGAGTAGGCGGTATTCAAAGGGTGATAAACGGCGCCAATTCGTAAACACGCTAAATACAGTGCCAATGCTTCTGCGGATTTATCGACCTGTACCGAAATACGATCACCTTGTGTAACCCCTAAAGCACAGAGTTTTTGTGCCAGTGATTTTGCCATTGTACTGAGATCACTGTAGATCCAAACCCTGCCATTTTCCGTTTCTAAGACGGTGCGCTGTGCGCGTTCAGGCTTATCGATACCCAACCGGTAGTAAAGGTTATTTTCTACTGAACGCGCCACTAGGGATTCACTCGATAATCCAGAGGCGGCAAGCGATCACCGAGCAGAGCTCGATACTCATAGCCACTCCCCCGCCGTGTATCAAACTCTGCCCGGATAGCATCTCGAAGCTGCGGATCCCTTAACAAGTCTTGCGCCGTTGCTGCCAAGACTTCGGCTGCTAAGTGCATGCCTTTATGTCCGATCGACATTCCACTAGCGGCCACCGCCGCCCAAGAATGCGGCGGCGTACCGGGCACCCAGGTCGCCGTGCTAATGCCATGAGTCGGGACGACCCAACTCACATCACCAACGTCCGTCGATCCGCCGAGGCTCGCAACCTCATCGCTCCAAGGCATCACACGACCCGCACTGCTCAGTGGTTTGGTGTTGCCATTAAAATTTGCCTGGAGTGTCTGGGCAAAAGCAAGCTCTTTGTCATCGTAGCTAACACCGCCAGCCCCAACCAAATGGTCATGCATCTTTTTCGCCAGTACGGTGTTGGGTAGAACACTGTGATTACCGTGTATGACTTCCCAAGTAACTTCGGTTCCCGTTCCCAAGGCGCCTGCTTTGGCGGCCGCTTCAACTCTCTGCCAAATAGGCTCAAGTGCTTCGGCTGAAGGTGCCCTCACGTAGTAATACACCTCCGCGTGTCTGGGGACAATATTCGGGACATCACCACCATGGGTAATGACGTAGTGTATACGCGTACGACTAGGGACATGTTCTCGCATTAAGTTCACCATGTAGTTCATCGCCTCGACGCCATCCAAAGCCGAGCGTCCTCTCTCTGGCGCAGCAGACGCATGACTGGCAATACCCGTGAACGAAAACTTGGCCGATTTATTCGCCAAGCTAGTAGCAGCAAGCGACTGGTTGCTATCACTAGGATGCCAATGCAGCGCAACATCCACATCGTCGAACAAACCGGCTCGCACTAAGTAAACCTTACCTGAACCACCCTCTTCCGCAGGGGTACCCAACACTCGCAAGGTGCCTTCGATACCATTTTCTTGCATCCAGCCTTTTACGGCCAATGCTGCACCGACTACGCCACCACCAAAAAGATTGTGGCCGCATGCATGTCCTGCTTCTGTATTTCTGGATAACTCCGTGGGAGCTGCTTGCTGTGACGCGCCGGGCAAAGCATCCATTTCTGCCATCATCGCGATCACAGGCTCACCATTCCCGTAGTCAGCAACAAAGGCCGTTTCAATATCAGCCACGCCTGCTCGCACCCGGAATCCCGCCTCCTCGAGGGTTTTTTGCATGAGCTCTGAACTTCTCCGTTCGAGATAACCTAATTCACTCCAATCCCATAGCTTACTCGCAACCTCTTCAGCCGCTTGTTTATGCGCATCGCTATAGACCTTGACATCGGCGAGAGCGGTAGACACAGTGAAAGCTGTGCTTAACATACACGTCCAAAATTTGATAAAACGCATGGCTCAATTTCCCAAAAAACACAAAAGCGCAATGTATCACGTTGCAAAACAGTTTGGGATTAAATGACCGCGTGAAAGGACGATCAGCCCTGCTATACTGCAGCACCAATATCAATAACAAACCGAAAGGACAGACTATGAACACTGAACAATCCTTACGTGAAGACCTAGCCGCGCTCTACCGAATTTTTGATCATTTGGGCTGGAGTGAACTTATCTTTAATCACATCACGGTAAAGCTACCAGGAGATGAAGGCCACTTTCTCATCAACCCTTACGGACTACATTACAGCGAGGTCACCGCCTCAAACCTGGTTAAAGTCGATATCGACGGCAACATCGTAGAACCGACGGAACACTTCGTAAATCCGGCAGGCATGCTCATCCATAGCTGTGTGCACGCCGCGCGCCACGACATACTATGTATCGCGCATACGCACACCACAGCAGGCATGACCGTTGCCTGCCAAGAAGGCGGCTTACGCCCAGACAATTTCTACTCGACCCTGTTGCATGGACGCATCGCTTATCACGACTTTGAAGGCCTGACGGTCGATGAAAGCGAAAAGGAAAAACTCGTCGCCAACCTCGGCTCTGAAGCCATGATGATGATTTTACGCAACCATGGCTTGCTGGCGGGAGGACGCACGATTGCAGAGGCCTTTTTGCATATGTGGGTCTTAGAGCGCTCCTGCCAAATCCAAACCTCTGTGGACCAAACCGGAGTAAAACAGATTCAGGTCCGCCCCGAAGTGTTATCGCGCACAGAAGAACTCACAAAAATTCAGGGTATGGGGCAACCCACGGGCGCGTTAGAGTTTGCTGCAATGAAGCGTATCATCGAGAAAAAAGATCCTTCCTACAAAGACTGATTAAGCAAGGGGTAGTCGACAGATACAGTGATCTCTACCCCCTTCTGAAGCGTATAAAAATCAAATAACTCAATACGCAGAGCACACACCATGAAACCGATTCTAATCGCCCTCGGGTTTATCGTTGCGTTCGCCGCCGTGATCTCGACATCCAGTCTCACTATCGAAGGCGTACCCATATTCGCTATTTGCGTTGCGGTAGCCATGGCCATTCAGTGGGCAGCATTTATTCCCGCCTATCGCAGGCAAACCGAGCGGTTTTACGATTTAGTTGGAAGCGCGAGTTTCATTACGGTCACCCTGCTGGCTCTTTTTTTGTCGAACCGCTTTGACGACCGCTCTTTATTACTCTGTGCGCTCGTGATTATTTGGGCGCTTCGCCTAGGCAGCTTTTTGTTCAAACGGGTACACCAAGACGGCGGCGATGACCGCTTCCAACAAATCAAACCTCACGCCAAGCGCTTTTTTCTGACCTGGACTCTGCAAGGTTTGTGGGTCAGCATCACAGCAGCGACGGCACTTGCTGCAATAACAGCGGTCGATCCTGCGCCTTTATCACTGTGGGACATCAATGCTGTGGGGATCTGGCTATTGGGCTTTGGCATTGAGGTCATCGCAGATCGGCAAAAACGTGCCCATCGGTCCACGCTAGGCAAAGACACCTTCATTTCGAGCGGCTTGTGGGCTTACAGCAGGCACCCTAACTACTTTGGTGAAATCACACTTTGGGTAGGCGTCGCCTTGCTGGCCATACCTGCTCTAACTTCAACAGCCTTCGCCAGCTTGTTATCACCCATTTTTGCCTATTTACTGCTGACCCGCATTAGCGGAATACCTATGCTCGAGAAAAAGGCCGAGAAGAAATGGGGCGACCGCGCCGACTACCAGGAATACAAAAAACGCACGCGACTGTTGGTTCCGCTCAAACGCTAACGTCAGCATCAATAGAAAAACGCTTATCGCGCTGCTTGGCCCCGCTCAGGAGCTTAATGCGAGTTCGGGGCACATCAAAGTAGTCAGCCAAAGCCCTCATCACGGCTCGATTGGCTTTACCATCCTCTGGGGCTGCCGTAACGTAAACCCTAAGCACGCGCTGGCCCTCGATATCCTCGACCTTTATTTGCGCTTGCTTGGCTTTTGGCGTGACCCTAACGCTGACGATCGTTGTTGTCATAGAAACTTACTTGCGGTTGAAGAGCGCACCTTACTGTAAGTGTCGCCCTCAAGGCAAAAATGCGATCACTAGGCAGCAATCGCCAGATATGACAACAGCTCTTTCTGCCTCTCTTTGACCTCAGCCCTGTTGCGCTCTTTTACGTGACCAAAACCCCGTAAACGTTGCACCGTCTCCAGCACAGCTACGGCCCGCTGATAATCTTGCTCCATCAGCGGTAACACATCTTGGTGCAATAACGTCAGATAATCTTGGATGTCTTGACGCTCGGTTCGACGTTCCTCGCTGTAAGAAAATAGATCGAGGGCCGTGCCTCGTATTTTTCGCATTGCCGTCAACACCTTGAACAGAGGAAGAATCCAAGCGCCAAATTCACGCTTTTGAAGCCTGCCCGTAGTCGGGTCTTTTTTAGCCAAAAGTGGAGGGGCCAAATGGAAGCGCAACCGTCGCTTGCCGCTAAACTGCGAATCTAGCAAGGCTTGAAATGCAGGCGCGGTATGCAAGCGAGCCACTTCGTACTCGTCTTTTATGGCCATCAATTTATACAAACCCTTGGCGAAAGCCTGCGTTGCCAACTGCCCCTCATGCTTGTCGTGTTGGCGAATGTGAGCCACTCGACGTCGGTAAAGCTCGGCATAGTGATCGTCTTGATAAATCCGCAAACGATCGCTGTTGCCCTTGATCAAATCATCGAGCGTCGGCTCATCTTCAAGTTCTGGGCTCTGCGTCAGTAATTTCTCCACTTTTTGTGGATTCGCCTGCCACAAGCGCCCCCATGCAAACGCCTTACGATTCATATCAATGCCGACACCATTTAACTCAATCGCTCGGTTTAGTGCCTCATCAGATACTGGCAACCACCCCGCTTGATAGGCCACACCCAAAAGGAAACAGTTACTCGCAATAGAATCCCCCATCAACTCAGTGGCAATGCGCGTAGCATCTAACCAAACCAGCTGCGAGACATCAACCTCTGTCTCGACACGTTCGATTAGACTCGAGTAAGGCACGCTGGCATCTGGGTTGCTGATTAAATCGGAGGTCGGCGTGGCTTGCTGATTCAGTACCGCGTGGGTTCTGCCATGGGCGACTTTCGCCAACGTTTCATCGCCGCACGCCACGATAAAATCACATCCCAACAACAAATCAGCCTCACCCGCGGGAATGCGAACCGCCAAAATCTCGCTTTGCTGACGAGCAACACGGACGTGACTCACCACGGCACCAAATTTTTGCGCTAACCCTGTTTGATTAAGCGTAGCGCAGCCCTTGCCCTCTAAATGAGCCGCCATGGCTATCAAGGCGCTAATCGTCAGCACTCCGGTACCGCCGACACCCGCCACCACCGTATTCCATGGCTGTTCCAACCTAGGCATAACGGGCTGAGGTAGTTCTTTTAGCCAATCCTCGAGGGGTATGTGTGTCACCGAAGGTTTGACCAAATCGGCATCCAATACACTGACAAAGCTGGGACAAAAGCCATCCACACAACGAAAATCTTTATTACAAGAGCTTTGATCAATCTGCCGCTTGCGGCCTAAGGCGGTCTCTTTGGGCACCACCGATAAGCAATTAGATTGAACACTGCAATCGCCGCAGCCCTCGCACACCTCGGGGTTGATTACCACGCGCCGCGGTGGATCGATCAACTTGGCCTTCTTACGGCGCCGGCGTTTTTCGGCAGCACAGGTCTGCACGTAAACAATGACCGTCGTACCCAGGGTGTCACGCAACTGAGTTTGCACACTATCGAAACTGTTGCGGTGCTCTATACCTACACCATGCGCCTTAGCTACAGCTCGCCATTGGTCCGGCTCATCAGACACAATGACCAACTTAGAGATACCTTCGGCCAACACTTGCTTCACCAGTTGCTCGACACTTAAATCGCCGTCTATGGGCTGTCCACCCGTCATAGCGACTGCATCGTTATACAAAATTTTGTACGTGATATTCACCTTGGCGGCCACAGCGGCACGCAAGGCCAAAATACCGGAATGGAAGTAGGTGCCGTCACCTAAATTCTGAAATACGTGCTGAGTATCAGTGAAAGGCGCCTGCCCTATCCAAGCGGCACCCTCCCCGCCCATTTGCGAAAAGGTTTGGGTGTTGCGGTCCAGCATCCAGGTGGCCATGTAATGGCAACCGATTCCACCCAAGGCCCGACTGCCTTCAGGCACCTTCGTCGAGGTATTGTGTGGGCAACCCGAGCAAAAGTGAGGGACGCGCTCCGCCTTTTCGTAAGGCTTGGCTAAGAATGCCTCTTTGTTTTTTATCCATTCAACGCGCTTGCGCATCGTCTCAGAATCGAAATAGCGAGATACGCGACGGTAAATGGCCACCGCTATCATGGCGGGCGTCAGCTCCCCCGCATTGGGCAACAAATCACGACCCTGTTCGTCGAATTCGCCCACCACGCGAGGGCGTGCGGCAACAGGATTGTTGTAGAGTTGCCCCGTCAACTGGTCTTCGATTACCGAGCGCTTTTCTTCGACAACTAGAATTTCTTCCAAACCTTCGGCGAAGTTATGAACGCCCGCTGGCTCTAAGGGCCATGGCATTCCAACCTTCATCACACGCAGACCCAGCTCTCGAGCAACGGCCTGGTTGATGCCCATATCTTCCAGCGCTTGCATGACATCGAGGTAAGCCTTGCCGGCGCACATGATGCCAAACCGAGCGTTAGGGGAGTCAATGACTACAGGGTTTAAATTATTGACCCGGGCAAACTCGCGCGCCGCGTAAATCTTGTATTTGTTCAGCCGTAATTCTTGGTCTAGGGGCTTATCAGGCCAACGTGCGTGTACACCATCAGCCGGCAACACGAAGCTATCTGGAATAACAATATTCATGCGGCTGGGGTCAATATCGGCCGATATCGCCGAATCCATGTTTTCGGTAATCGCCTTCAAAGCCACCCAGCAACCGCTGTAGCGTGACAGCTCCCATCCAAAAACACCCAAATCGAGGACTTCTTGCACGTTGGCTGGGCTAAGCACAGGGACTGAGGCAGCAATAAAATTGTGTTCAGACTGGTGAGGTAAGGTGGACGACTTGCACGCATGATCATCGCCAGCAACGGCCAAGACCCCACCATATTTTGCCGTACCGAACGCGTTGGCGTGTTTTATGACATCCATCGAACGATCTACGCCTGGGCCTTTACCGTACCACATCGAGAATACGCCATCGTAACGCGCACCTTCGAACAACTGCGTTTGTTGCGAGCCCCATACCGCGGTGGCCGCAAGCTCCTCGTTAACTCCGGGCTGGAAGGTTATGTTGTGCTTTTTAAGCCATGGCTTTGCGGACCACATCGCGTGATCGACGCCACCTAACGGCGAGCCGCGGTAGCCAGACACAAAACCCGCGGTATTTAGACCTCTTGCCACATCGCGCTGATGTTGCAACATGGGCAAACGCACCAAGGCTTCAATACCGGTCATATACGCTCTGGTCGTATCCAGAGCATATTTGTCATCTAGACTGATTTTGTAGTCAACACTCATGGCTCGGGCACTCGCAGGAATTTGCCTAATTCTGCCCAATTCTTTGCGAAACTTTTTGCCTATTTTTAATGTCTTGAGTGGGCCACATGCATATACTTACCTTAATTGGCTAAAAAAATGGATAAATCATGCATGAACTCACTAAAACTGATCTGAAGATTCTTGAGCTACTACAAAACGACAGCACGATAAGCACCGCCGAAATTGCCGAGCACATCGGGCTCTCACAGTCACCGTGCTGGCGTCGTATTCAACGCTTAGAACGCGCCGGCTTTTTTGAAGAGCGCGGCTTACGCCTCAACCGCGACCTACTAGGACTAGACCTTGTGGCCTTTGTCACGATCAACCTGCGGCAAACGGGTACGCAAGACTTACTGCAATTCGAGCAAGACATGAGTCGACACCCTGAAATTGTCGAGTGCTATACCATGACGGGCCTGTGGGACTACATGCTGAAAATCGTCACTAAAGATATTAAGCACTACGAAAATTTTGCAAGGAACGTCTTAATGGCGTCACAGAGCATACGCGAAATGCACTCTCATATTGCCGTGACCGAGATCAAAAACACGGTCGCCCTACCCTTGTCTCAGTTAACAAGGTAAGGCGGCTTTACCACTAGGCTTTTGAGGCCATACTGACACGATCGAGCGCTTGCTCGTACTCTGCCTTAACACTCGCCAAGATGTCAGCAACTGATTCGACAGCGGTAATACGACCGCAAACTTGACCTGTCAGTGGAATTGCGGCTTCCATATCTCCGCCAAAATAGAGCGCTTTAGGATCACCGAAGTCCGCCATCCCACTCTGTGCAGGATCTTTCTCTAACCGCGTGGTCCGTTCGGTACGCAGAGCGCGCAACGCCGGCGGCGCAAAACGAGACAAAAACACCGTATCCGTCTCTTTAGCATTCACGATGGCCTGCTTCCAATTATCGTGTACCGGCGACTCTTTAGAGGCCACCATGCGAGTGCCCAGCTGTATACCATCGGCGCCCAAGGCGATAGCCGCAGCTAAAGTTGCGCCATCGTGGAAACCCCCTGCCGCAATAATAGGCACATCGAGATGCGCTCGGATCAGCGGCAACAAAACCAAGCTCGCCACGTCTTTTGGGTTTTTGAAGCCACCGCCCTCAGCCCCCTCCACCACTAAGCCATCGACGCCACACTCTACTGCTTTAAGTGCCGCCGAGAGGCTTGGCACAACGTGATAAACCGTCAGCCCCGCTGTCTTTAGCTGGTCCGTGAAACGCTCTGGTGAACCTGCTGAAGTCGTTACGAATTTAACGCCCTGATCAATAATAAAGGGAACCACGTCGGGGTCGCGCACAAAGGCTTGCGCAATGTTCACGGCAAAAGGTTTATCGGTAAGCTCGCGCATTCTAGCGATCTCACCTTTAATAATATCGAGTTCACCCGAGCTGGTTTCTATGACGCCCAAACCGCCCGCGTTCGAGACAGCCGACGCTAATTGCGATCTGGCTATCCAGCCCATAGGGGCTTGCACCACGGGAATATCGATACCTAAAGCTTGGGTTAACCGAGTGTTAAACATAGCGCCTCCTTTTTATTCGAAGACGCAGAATAGCGTGTAAAGAGCCCGCCATCCAGAGCTAGCAGGCAAATGGCCTTAACTAGTGCGTCACCGTGTGTAAAGGCACACCGAACAGGTTGTTCAGGCCCTTGGAGTAAAACTGGCGGTAGTAGCTTACGCCAAGCCGTTCGTCTAACTCACGCAGGGTCGCATGCAACTCGGCCAAAAGTTTGGTCGAGTAATCTTGCTCCAGTGCCTGAGCCAATGTGGCCTTGATATGATCTTCGTAAAGCGACGCAAAGATCGATTCAACATTTACGAAATACTGATACAACGAACCCATTGCGATGCCCGCGACTTCACAAATGGTGCTTGCTTGCACGTCGTGGGTACCATAGCGGTCCACTACAATCAACGTCGCTTCTTTGATCGACTGGACGAGAATTTTTGAGCGAGTTTGCTTGGGTTGCTTTCGTGCCCGGGGAGGAATGTCAATTTCTGCTTGCGCGCTGGGGACAAGCATCTCAGTCGACAAACGGGGCCACTCACAGAAAAAGGATTGGCTGCGATCATCGAATACAATGCGATTTGCGTCTAAGTTCATATTGGCCTCGCGGTGCTTTTATGACATTACGTTTCCAGATTGCACACAGTCTGCCCGCTTGATACCTTTAGTAACAGGTCCGCAAACCCCAAAAAAACTCACAAAAAACATCAAACAATAGCGATAAAGCGGTTTTTTATTGATATGATCGCTCGAAACATCACAGAAAAATACGATGGCTACAATTTGCAGACACCATGTTTTAACTTCAATGACCGGATTAGGCGACAAAAAGCGTCACCAATCTACTCTTTTAACCCAGGCCGGCATTAACCCATCTTCGCTCATTCCAGAGAACGCGCGAGTCCATACCGACCAAGTGGCACGCCTGTTTCAGCTCGTCATGATTACCTTAAACGACGAATTTATGGGTTTCACCGAAGTCCCCAGCAAAATGGGAACATTCGCACTGATGAGCGATCTGATCCCTCAATGCCTCACTCTCAAAGATCAGCTCAAGCAGACCGCTCGCTTTTACAATCTGACCCACCCGAACATCGAGTTTGATCTCAAGGAATATCATAAAGATGCCGTACTCAGTATCTCGCTTACCGACAACAGCAACGATGACCAACATTTCTTGCGGGAATTCCTTATGGTCATATGGCATCGGTTTCCAAGCTGGCTAATTGGTGAACCGATCAATCTTCGTTCAGTAGAATTCAGCTTTGCTCGCCCGGACCACGAGAGCGAACTAAACGTTATGTTCCCCGCCGCTATATCGTATCGTCAAAACAGTAATCGACTCATTTTTGATAGGCGTTATTTAAGTAAACCTATCACCAGAACACGCAGCGAGATTCAGCAATTTGTGAGACGCTCGCCCTACGACATCATGACGATACCCGGCCGACAGCAGACCCTTGAATCGCAAATCGAGCGTCTATTAGCGCCTCATGGGGCGGATCGCATGGCGAATATAACGCTTCATGATGTGGCAGAACAATTGTTCATGAGTCCTCAAACCATTCAAAGACGCTTGAGTGACTCGGGCACGAGCTTCAATACAATTAAGGAAAACTGGCGCCGTGAACGCGCGATCAAACTGCTTCAAAATAGCCAACTCTCGATAGAAGCGATCAGCGAGCGGCTGGGATTCTCCGAAGCACGATCATTTACTCGTGCGTTTAAGACCTGGACAGGATTGTCGCCACGAAAATATCGACAGATGTTTTTCTGAGCGCTATGTTACAAGCCTAAGCGATTCGGTTTTTATCGACTTCTACGGCATTCAAACCAGGTTCACACCCTACTTACAACACGCAACAAGGAGCTCTTATGCACAGTGAAGATATCGAGTACGCGGCGGGCGATCTGCCCCTACGTGGCTATTTCGCCAGCCCCTCGCCATCGGACCAATACCCATGTGTACTGGTCGTTCATGAGTGGTGGGGCTGCAATGATTATGTCAAGACTCGCGTTGACATGTTGGCAGCCGAAGGCTTTACAGCGATGGCTATTGACCTCTATGGCAGTGGCAAAACTGCCGCGGATGGCGAAGAGGCTGCTTCGTTAATGAACACCTTGTTAGAAACGCCGAACGGCGTACTTGATCGATTTAACGCCGCGCTTGAGTGGGTAAAAGCACGCCCCGATGTGAATACCTCAAACATTTCCGCTATGGGTTATTGCCTAGGCGGCGCCGTTGTTCTGAACATGGCACGTGCGGGTCTAGACCTAAAACTGGTGGCGAGCTTTCATGGCAATTTGGCGACTCAACACCCTGCATCCGAGGGTAAAATTAAAGCAAGATTGGCAGTATTCCACGGGAACGATGATGTCATGATCCCCGCGGAGCAAGTTGCCGCCTTTAAAGCCGAAATGGAGGCCGCCAACGCGGACTACCTATTCGTCGGCTACGATGGTGCGATGCACGGATTCACTAATCCTTTAGCAACAGAGAGAGGACAAAAGAATAATTTGCCGCTGGCCTACAATGAGCAAGCGGACAAGGACTCTTGGAGCCAACTACTGGCTCAACTAAGACACTAACCGATCCATAGAAGTGGCAAGCAAATGTTCTGCCAACCCTGCGTCAAGTCTAGAGCTGGGCGTAACGACGGATAAATGCCGTGTGATCAGGCAATTGCGACATTCCCTGTTCGACCTTCTCCATGTTTTTTGCCAAAAACTGTGACAGTTCTGGCCCTGACATCTGATCAACAATGGGGTGGTAAGCCTTAGGAATAAGGCCCTGCCCCATCATAACTTGAACCCAAGAGTTCTCTGCAAACACATCATCTTGCAACTTATAAACCGTGCCGGTTTCACGGAACAGCTCCATGCGATGTTTCAGAGAATCCGGAATATGCATGGTCCGGCAACGATTCCAAAACTCTGTATCGTTACGCTCGGTCAGATGATAATGCAGCACGATAAAATCACGAATGTGCTCGGCCTCGCGGCGCAGCTTAGCGTTGTACTCATTCCTAACCGAGTCAGCGATACCGTGACTTGGGAACATCAGTAAGAGCCACAGTAGACCGTTCTGTATAAAGTGAATACTGGTCGACTCTAGGGGCTCGATAAAACCGCTCGATAAACCGATCGCGACGCAGTTTTTGTTCCAATACTGTTTTCGCTGCCCCGTCTGAAATCGAATCAAGCGCGGGTCCGTCGTTGGTTTACCCGTTGTATGACGATGCAACAGCGCCGTTGCCTCATCGTCACTCAGGTAATCCGAACAATACACCAAACCGTTACCGACGCGATGTTGCAGAGGTATACGCCACTGCCAGCCACTCCCATGCGCGATAGAACGAGTGTAGGGAATGGGATCGGCTACCGATTCTGTTTGCATGGCTACTGCGCGGTCGCAAGGTAGCCACTCGGACCAATCGTCGTACCCTGTGTTTAGGGCGTCTTCGATCAAAAGTCCGCGAAAGCCAGTGCAATCGATAAACAAATCGCCGTCAATATTTTGCCCGTCCGCTAAACGCAGCGATTGAATATCTCCAGTCTCTGTTTTGACCACTTGGTCAATCATGCCCTCTACGCGTACTACACCTGCGCGCTCTGCCAGTTTTCGCAGATACGCCGCGTAACGGGTGGCGTCTAGGTGGTACGCGTAATTTACCTTTTGCTGGCTTAGCAAACCGAAGCGATTTGCCTCGGCCGCCTTCAATTCTAAACAGTAATCGCCGTAGGGTTTTGAATACCCTTCATCTAAACCTCGTCGCCAAAAATGGTGGAAACCCGCAGCCCAACACCCCGTCCCCGTATCGCCAAAGGAGTGAATGTAGCGATGTCCCAGTTTACGCCAGTTCTCGAAGGCGATCCCCAGCTTAAAGGTCGCTTTCGTCTCGCGTAAAAATTCGGGTTCTGGGATTTGCAACAAACGATTAATCGTCAATATCGAGGGTATTGTTGCCTCGCCCACGCCTATGGTGCCTATCGCTTCAGACTCAACCAGGGTGATATCGAGCTTCTGACCGACCAACTTTGATAAAGCCGCTGCGGCCATCCAACCTGCAGTGCCTCCGCCAGCGATAACGACTTTTTTAATGGCTTGCATAGAATCTCCGGAAACTAAATTACCGTTTGAGCTGATTAAGCAACAAGGCCCTGGCGCGCTTGGCTCGAGTCTCGTCCATAGCACCCAACCGACCCAAAGCGCTCTCTGGGATATGCTGATGCGTTAACGCATCCGCGTCAAAGATGTAGTAGTCAAAAAAGCGCCGCCAGGCGTCTTTCTGGGGCTTGGGCAGACCGCGAATACTGAGCATGGCGTGCAACAAAGCGTCACTCGGAGCGCCCAGAAACTCAGGTACAGTAGACCACCAATAATTAACCAATATATTAATGTCATCGAGCGCCTCTACTTGGTGCCACCACATGCTCGGCACCAGCAGCGCATCACCAGGTTCAAGATCAGCAATGACAGCGTGCTGTAGCGCGATTTCCGCCTTGGGGAAACGCTGCTTATCGATATCGTCGAAATCAACCAAGCTAATTGGCTGCCCTGCAGGCGTCAAATCTAGAGGCCCAACGTAGAGGTTCTCGATCTGCTCAGGTGGAAACAGGGTAAAACGGCGTCGCCCCATCACGCAACAGGCGATATTCTGTGGCAAGTCGAAATGAGGCGCCACTCGGGTCTTGTTGCCGATCCACAAGCTCGCAACCGGATCAAGAGCATCCAGTGGTAAATCGTTTTGCGTCCGGAAGCCCGGCAACCAAGCGTCTACATTAGTCGAACCGACATAAATCGCTGGCGCATATTGATCGCCACGATGTTCTTTCAACTTGGCTATAACATCGTCTAAGCGTGCTTCAAGCTGTAAAAAGTTAAACCCTGTTAACTCTTCGTTGTAAAAGAAACGTCCCTTAATCTCGGCTTCGCCCAAAAAGGTGCTGACGGGTCGTCCTGAGTAACTCTCCGCCAACATGGCAAGCGCCGCGTCGGGATCATCTCGTTGCAGTGACACGCAGGGCCAGTTTGCGACCAAACCACGCAGTATTACTGGCTCAGTCGCAGACAGCACCGACTCTGGTATTTCCGTCCAGTCTTGCGCATCAACCACCTGTATTTCTGAGGCCGCCATACCTGTCTCTTTTACAATCGCTGATTACGACGCCCAATAAGCGACTGCAGCTGCGATAACGAGGCGAGCATCATATAGGCCGGCAGGAGCCAGCCATCCTGACTTAACTCGGCCAATACTTGCTCGTCGGCTTTTTGGAGCGCCTCGTCATCTATGGTGTAAAAGTCTTCTAATGCGTACTCGCTCCCATCTTTTAAGCGGATGTTTAAGGTGACCGACTGGATTAAACCTCGCTCTGATAGCGCCTGCATGAACGCCTCACTGGCCGCCTGGGCATGAAACAATCCTTCAAGCATCGACGCTGTTTGTTCTAAGTACTCAGTGGTGCCGCCTTGAGGCAAAAATAATAACTCGCCTTCGTCCGTATTCACTCTGGGATGCTCCACATCGATTGCCACGACACGCTGTCGCTCACCACCAGTACTCGACTCTTGTCCCACCATAAAGGGCTGTCGTCGGATCATGGCTGGCACATACGCTGCGTCCCAGTCACCATCTTTCAAAAACAGGTTTTCACCGCGTTCGAATCCCAGCAAGGCGACTGGCGCCAACTTGCCACTGTTGGGGTCTTTGTAAATCAATATAGGGTAATGCGCTTGAATTGCTCGCATTTCACCAGGGAAGGTCATGGCAAACATGACATCGTCACCAAATTCAGCGCCATAACCTGTCTTCACACGAAGATTCTGGTGATCGACATTATTCAGTTTTTGGATATTTGCCATAACAAATCCTTAGGTGTTATTTAGCCAGCCCGAAACTCGCGCGTCAGTAGTTGCTGCACCAACTCTCGATTTGTCGGTAAGTGACTCAAATACTGCTGTTCTTGTTGGTAACGCTTACGCGACACTTCTTCAAAGTTTGGCATGCGTCGTTTGCCGTGCCCATTGTTTTTCGTTTCAAACCCCATACCATACAACACATACTGATAGCTTGCCGAGGGAAACAAATCATCAACACGACCCTCATCTTGATGCCATGGGGCTCGCGTACGCCATAGAGCTAAAAGCTCATTGAGATCGCCGGGATTGGTTTCAGGCTGTCGATGAGCTCGCCAATAATCGCTGTCGTCGCGGCGACTCAGTACGTAATGGAGTTTTAAGAATCGTACGATCTCATTCCACCGATAGGTGAACTGTTCATTAAAGCGTCTGGCGGTTATGGCCATAACTTGCCTATCTACTGGCATATGATCACACAAAAACTTGGCCCCTAGCTCAACCAAGACCAGAGCCGATGCCTCTAACGGCTCTACAAAACCTGCCGACAATCCAATGGCAACACAGTTTTTATGCCAAAACTTGTTTCTAAATCCACTTTGAAACTTGATTTGGCGAGGGTTTAACTGGTCAAACTCGACGTGAGGCGCTGACTGCTTCACGTACTCTCGCAAACCAGCTTCAGCCTCTTCGTCGGTCTGATGAGCACTGCTGTAGAGACGACCCACTCCCCGGCGATGCTGCAAGCCAATATCCCAAGTCCAACCCGCAGAGTGCGCCGTTCCCAGTGTGACCGACGCAATGGGCGATTGCTCGCTGTCGTAAGGCAATTGAACCGCCAGCGCTCGATCATTAAACAAGTACTTAGCCGGCTCCGTGTTTACCCCGATACCGTAGTGCCCGTTCAGCAAAAAGGCATGAAACCCGCTGCAGTCGATAAATAAATCACCCTCAATCAAACCGCTCTTCTCACCGCGAACCCCGATCAAAAAATCATCAGCATCCGTTTCAACGCCCACCAAATGGTCAACCACATGCTTCACACTCAGACGCTCAGTCGAGTGGGCCCTCAGCATTTCCGCGAACTTACCGGCGTCGAGGTGATAGCCATAGTTTAGCGCGTAGGCATAGCCTGGCATCTCGATCTGCTTGGGGGCCTTACTGGCCTCGCATACGCTCGTTTGGCTACTGACCGCATGCGCATAATCGGTTGCCGAATTTGTCGCTTGCCACCAATCCCAAGGGTTCACTGCCGCAAATTGCTCTGGCAGCGAAAAAGGATGGTAGTACGATTCCCCGCGCCCAACACGCCAACCCCGAAATTGCGACCCCTGCTTGAAGCTAGCGCCGCAAATGCGGACAAAATCAGTTTCGCTAATACCAATTTTATTTAAGGTGGTTCTCATTGACGGCCAAGTGCCCTCACCCACCCCAATCGTCCCCAAGGTATCCGACTCAACCAAAGTCACCTGAAGACCATCGTCTGACGTGTCAAAATGTGCGGCCAGCGAGGCAGCAACCAACCATCCAGCGGTGCCACCCCCCACAATCACTATGCGTTTAACTGCTGAATTATTCTGTTCGATCATAAGGCATTATAGTCAAATCAGCGTCTTTGCACCTATCAGGAATGCGTTACTCACAATAAAAAACCGCTCCGAAGAGCGGTTTTACGGATTACCCGATCACTGGAGTGAGACGGATTTAGTAGACGTAGCGGAAACCAAACTGGTAACGCGCTCCGCTCTGACCTACGTTGTAAATCTGGTATGAACTGCGACCAAAGCTGCGGAATGTTTCGTTGGTCAAGTTGATACCTTCTACAAAGACTGTGAACGAATCAGTCAATTCGTAAGACGCATTAGCATCCCACTGCTCGTATTCTTCCTGATAGCCTGGCTGTGTCACACCACCAGTGAAGAACTCATCGCGCCAGTTGTAAGCAACGCGCACCTGAATGCCGTACTTGTCGTAGTAGGCAATAAAGTTACGAGTGTCGCTCAGGCCGGGCAGTGCGAACTGCGGATCGTTAGATAGTCGATTGAACACAGCCGTACCGTCGGCGAACGTGGCGTTAGCAATAAAGCCAAAACCTGTGTCTGCGAAGTCATGCTGCCAAGCAATTTCCCAACCATCGATTTCTGCAATCTCGGCTGAGTTCAAGCTTGTGTCGACATCAAAGTATGCAGGGTCATCACGACCAACTACACCAGTAATTGTCTGAGCTGCGACATCCACACCGGGCTCGTTCGGGAAGTTGGTAAAGATGTAGTCGCGAATGTCCGCGTTAGATGCTGTCACACCCAAAGCGTCAATTGCCGCCGAATACAAGGGACCCAAAGCGGGGTGTGCCAAATTCGGGAACAATACGACGTCCTCTTGCTCACCCGCCGTCACGAAGTTCTCTACGCTCTTGTCGAAGTAGCCGACCGACACGTAGCTCGAATCCCCGTAGTAGTACTCTAACGAGAAATCCCAGTTCTCTGCTTCGTGCGGCAATAAGCCGGGGTTTCCTCTGAAACCGTCAGCAGTATGCTGGCCTTCGACAACACGCAAGACTGTACCGATCGACAAATTACCGACTAGGTTCGAGAACGGCGATCGGGCAATCGTTTCACTGTATGACGCACGGAACTTAATGTCTTCAGTGACATCGATGCTGAAGTCAATACTTGGCAAGGTGTAATCGTACTTACCGGTCAGTGCTGACGGAATGGTATCGCCTGAAGGTACCGCGGAAAATTCGTTGGTAGAGGCCCACTCAATACGCACGTAGTCCTGGGACTCTGCACTTGAAGTCACGTCGGTCTCTTCGTAGCGAACGCCAGCGCGCACGCTGAAGTCACGATCGAACATCACACCATCGTAGTTAACTTGCACAAAGTAAGACTGCGTTTCCTCGCGGAACTGGTTGCCGAAGCCTTTGTTGCTATCTGCGCAGAAACCAGTGCCGCAATCACCGCCTGCGAGTGCGGTTGGCAAGTAGTAGGTGTCTGTTGACGGCAATGACTGCAGGAAGGCACCGCGTTCAGCAACCGCTGCCATGTCGAACATAAAGAAATTGTTCGTGACTGCGTTGCCGCCGCTCAGTTGCTTGTAAATACCCTCAAGCGACGCAGGCACCATAAGGTCAGCGATAGCGCCAAACGCGGAGGCTTGGTTCTGACCCCAGCTGTTACGCTGAACGATACTGCCTGCCTCAAAGTTATCAAGATCCGACTGGCTGACACCGAAATCAATCGACAGCGACTCGTTAAACTCAAAGGTACCGTTCAAACGTGTCTGCTCGATATTCATCTCCGCCCAGCTGTTGGAGAACACACTGCCGGTGATCTGCATATCATCAGGCGATAATGGATCGTTACGAGTGATCGTCGTCACTGGGATTTCCTGAGAGAAATCCACCGTAGCGCCTTCACGACCAAATGCCGCGATCGACAAGTTTGCCGAGCTGCCGTAAGGGCTGTTCGGGTTCCGCTCCGCTTTCGAATCGTGATGATCCAATTCTAAGGTCAAGCGATCTGTAACATCCCACTGAAGGTTAAAACCAAGCGATGAACGCTCGTTTTTAGACGCATCGACACCAGCGCCCATCGGGGTATCCGGCTGGTTGAACGTTTCGGTGTAAACCAAGGGCGAGACGATTGGACCATCTGTCCAGGTCGCTGACTGACCCGTAGGACTAAACCAAATCGACATATTGTTGTAACGGTGATCAAGCTCTAACTCAGCAACGGTGTAGTCCAAAGTCGCTGTCACTGACTCAACGGGGCGCCATTGCAGGGTTAGCTGTCCGTTAATACGCGTGCGTTCCCACTCATCCAATTGATAAACAACTTGCTGTGGCAACGCGGCCAGATCGCCCTCACCGGGTTTATTAGTCTGCTGACCGTTATCCGCAATCGCCTGCCCAGGGCGCTCGAACCACTGCGTATTAAACGCACCAGCTTGACCGTTGTTACGCTCTTGGAAAGAACCTGACAACGCAACACCAATGGTATCGTCGAAGAAGGTTTGGCTGATCAAACCGGAGATTTCTGGCGTGTAATCATCACCTTCCGCCGTCGAAAGATCATGCACAGCTTTCGTGCTGAACGCGACTTTCAGACCCGGGTCATCAAGCGGCTTAGCGGTTTTGATGTTGATGGTCGCACCGATACCACCAGTGGGCACGCTAGCTTGACCCGTCTTGTAAATTTCAACGCCTGAGACGCTTTCGGACGCCAAATCGCCGAAGTCGAACGAGCGACCACCACCAGAGTGCGTTGGCATCTGGCGGCCATTCAGTGTTACCAAGTTAAAGTCCGCACCAAAACCACGAACGGTAACGGTAGAACCCTCGCCGCGCGTACGCTCAATCGCCACACCAGTGATACGCTGTAAGGATTCAGCTAGGTTGGTATCTGGGAAAGCGCCAATGTCTTCCGCCGTAATTGCGTCAACTACACCGGCTGAATCGCGTTTGGTATCCATAGCACGCTTTAAGCTCGCTTTAATACCGGTAACAACCACCTCTTCAAGAACAGGCTGTTGCTCTTGGGCTTGAATGGCCATCGAGCTGATGGCCATACCCACGGCAACCGTAACTGCGGTCGCCATTGGGTTTTTGTTGAATGCTTTTTGTTGCATATTGGTTACCCCTTGCAAACTATTTTTAATATCGTTTCTTCTCATCTTACTGCGGCGTAGCCACCCGGATATTCTTAACCATCACAGGCTGGTCTCGGTCCACGATGTACATCAGGAACGAGGAATAGGTCTGGGCCGCTGCTTGCGGAGGAATGGCAACGGAATACTCTGTCTCCGCCGTTCCGCTCACCACAACCTCAGCGGTGCTGAAGTTTGGATCGACGTCAGGGAACGGAGCATTCTCAAACACGAAGCGGACGGACGTATCCGGGACACCATCGCCCAAGGCCGCCGTGAAGCGCACTTCACCGCCCTGTCCAAAGGTGAAGGGGTAAAGCGCCTCGTTAACGTTAGCGAAACCTCCCCACGCTTCAGCGCCTGTTGGGAAGGTATAGGTTTCGGTCGCATCTACGAACGCACCACCAAACGTGCCGCTGAAATCAGCAGGTGCAGATTCCACTAAATTCAACGCGGGCTCGGCACCATAGGCTGTCACGTTCACATTAGTGACCATGACGGGTTGATCATTCTCTACGATGTACATCAAGAATGAGCTGAAGGTCTGGCCTGCTGCCTGGGCGTCGAATTCCACTTCGTACACAGCCTCACCGCCGCTAATCA